>JANQHA010000573.1 GCA_028282865.1 Oligoflexales bacterium | reverse complement strand
TTTTTCTTTTGGCTGTGGAGAAAGCCATCAAGTTTCAGATATCAGCGATGATAAAAATATCGATAAAGACTTGAATGAAAACTACGGCTACACAGTAGAGCTACCTTGCGAAATTAATATCAAACCCAAAAAACCTTCAGTAATGGGAATTCACAGAGAATTTACTTCTGCTACTATTGGGTTTAAACACAATATCAATGTTAAAAAGGGCAAAATAATTGAGAAGATGTTTGAAATAGTAAAATCACGACCTAAGAGATCAAAGAATAGCCCAATGTACCCTTACTCTGCGTTTGCCAAAGTGAGCGAGTCAAACGTAGAGTTTTATTTGCGGAGGTACCCAGAAGATACTGAGAGTGGCGGAGATCAGTTTGACATTGAAATAACTAGCAAAGTCAGTTTAGAGAGCGAGCAAGATATAAATATGACCTTAAACAGTAAGGCTTCGCCAGAAAAGGCATCGTTACGCTGTAAGGTTAAGGGCTTTAGAAAGGTTGTTAAAACTTGATTCGATTCGCTTCTCAGTAGGGGAACCGATCGTCGAGCTTTGAACGCCAGTATTCGCCATCGGTTCCTTAGACGGTATCTGGTTATGCATATCTCAATTAATACAATCAGTTACCGCGTACTGCTAACATCTACTAACGACCATCCATAGCAGTGCACTAAGCATGTTAGATCGCCATAATTTTGCCTTTAAATATCCTCAGTTATCTAATAAGCTAACCATCCTGTAAGGAGTAGCGTCAGGTAGGGCTTTACCATAGCCTGATTAAGTCCCAACTTAGCGGAGGAAATATGACTCGGGATAAAATCCGTAATTACTTGTATGGTTTCATTGCTATCGAAATTTCACGAATTAGTCGCTATTTCGACGAATGCATTCAATTGAATAAGCTTCCAGCTGATGACAGTTTGCTTTTCTCAAAAGTAGATACTCCCCAAAAAAGCCAGTCGGAGATTGATGGTATCAAAGCTTCCCAAGATGATGCTCCCCTCGGACGGCGACTGCTGTTATTAAATGGCAACCTAAACTACGACTTAGATGTACAAGGCACTTTGTTAAAATTAAACAACAAGCTATCTCGCTTTGACCGAGTAGCATGTGTTATATACAACAGCTATTTTAGGTGGATTTATCAGGTAGCTAATTTTTTTAGGTTAAGACGAGGACCTCAACCAGATGTTTTTATCACCCGCTCACACATCCAAACTCTAGCAACTATTTCAGGCTTTGAATTAGTTAGAACCCGCCCGGCAGCATATTTTCCGTTTAGACTATTTGGAATAGGTTCAGCAATTAACCTATGTTTTGCAGCTATCCCGGGGCTTAGGTGGTTATCTTTCACTAGTGTCATTCTTTTGCGACCAAAGCCAGAAAAGAAAATAAGCCCTAAACTTAGTATTGTTATTCCCGCTAGAAACGAAAAGGGTAATATAGAAAGCGCCATTACAAGGCTAAAAGATTTCCTAGACAGCCACCCCACAGAAATCATATTTGTCGAAGGCCATAGCAGCGATGACACTTGGGGCGAAATCAATAGAGTGTCCGAAAAATACAAAGATCAATACGAGATTAGCTCCTATCAACAACCAGGAAAAGGTAAGGCCGATGCCGTAAGGTTAGGTTTTGCAAAAGCAAATGGAGAGGTTTTGACCATCCTGGATGCAGATTTAACGATGCCCCCAGAGTTATTACATCGTTTTTACGACTCTTACTGTATCGGTACAGCAGATTTTATCAACGGCAGCAGGTTGGTTTACCCAATGGAAGACGATTCGATGAGGTTCCTAAACCGGCTAGGAAATATTTTCTTCGCAAAGGCTCTGAGCTTTGTCCTCGATACAACCCTGACTGATTCTCTGTGCGGAACTAAACTTCTTTCTAAACGCGATTACGATCGTTTTATTAGCTGGCGCAATGACTTTGGTGATTTTGACCCCTTCGGAGATTTTGAACTACTATTTCCTGCGGCTTCTATGGGGCTTGGTATGATCGATATTCCTATCCGCTACAAAAGTCGGGTGTATGGCTCCACTAATATTAGCAGGTTTCGTCATGGGTTGGTGCTACTCAAGATGACTCTTACTGGCCTAACTAAAATAAAGGTTTGCACCGAAAACAAAGGTGAAGCAATGACTGGCGCTACCCTTGAGCTCAAGAAAGAGTCTACTTAGACTCTTTCTTGTCACATTTTCTGACAGTCAGAATTTTCATGCCTTTATAGGTTTTTTTGTATACTTCGAGGCCTTTTTCGTGCTCTTTTGTAGTATGCCTATAGGTACTCATCCAATAGTCACACTCGTCGTCATTTCTAGTAAGTACAATTTTGTCTTTTATTTCTGGAGGAAGCAGCAGCCAATTCTGATAG
>JANQHA010000415.1 GCA_028282865.1 Oligoflexales bacterium | reverse complement strand
GCCGGAAAAGTAGTGTGCTAGCTGATTGTAAAATGAACCGAGGATTTTTTTGGGTCCATACATTGTGAAATATCGACTGATAAATTGTGGCCTTCCAGCACCATATATCATTGCTAATACTTCCATCCGCGGTACCTGTACTTCATCTAAATAGCCGGCAAGGTGAACTGCTTCATGTATGAGAATTTGTGCAATAAAGTAGTCTACTGAAGCATTCCTTTCGACACTTATAGCACTTGAAATTTTTTTTAGATTGACGCCTATATTACCGTCGCCAATATAGGCTTCAGCTAAATTCTGGTTGTTTATTTCGATAAATCCGGCGTTAGCTAAATTTTCAGCAGTGATGCTATAAATCTCTCGGGCTTGAGCATGGTTGTGAGAGTGGTACGCTTTATTAAGTATTTGTAAGGCAACCGAGCGAGCTCTCAAAACGTCATTTATAGTGACTGCGAGCGAATTGTGTGAAAAAAGAAATACAAATATAAACAAATATTTCTTTTTTGCCATTTGCCTGCCTTAAGAGAGCCATAAATTAAATTATCTCTATTTTGATGGTAGTTGATAGCGCGTGCATAGTCAAATTGCCACCGATTAGGGAGATTTATTTGTCTTTATCAAATGGTCTACTTAGTTATCAAAAATTAGCCATGATCATGGGGTGCGCTCAGAGATTTCTGCATGATCGACCAAAAAACCTGCTGCTTTTTCGAACAGTAGGTTGTCTTTTAAGTTTTGATTGAAGTGCTTTCTCATACCTTCAAGCATTTCTTGCTGCTTAGAGTTATCTTCACCCTCGGTAGATTCGGGCATAGGCGGAAGCATTTTTAAGATATGGTTATCGATATCTGCATCTGTCACTTCAAGCTTCTCTTCATTTGCGACGTGCCAAAGTATCAGGGAGTTTTGGGCTTTACGCTTTGCTCGCTCAATCAATGACTTTCTAAGCTCTGGATCTTGTTTTGCTTGGAGCTTTTGCTTTTCATCTGGCCAACGTTCAGCCTCGATCATATCATCTATAACCGAATTGATAAGGGTAGGGGGAACTTCGAACGGATTCGCATCAATGATCGCTGAAAGTATATTTGATTCTATCTCGGCCTTCTTCTGGCTCTCTGCTCTAGTTGTTAGCTGATCGCGAACGGTATCCTTAAATTTATCTATGCTGTCAAAGCCTAAGTCTTTCGCAAACTCATCGTCTAAATTGGGCAGCTTCAATTCCTCAAGCTTTTCTAGTTTTAGTTCTAAGTCGATAGTAAGCTCTTTTGCATCTTTCTCGCCGGCAGCGTGATTCGGTATGGTCAGCTGAATTGCTTTTGACTCTCCAGCTTTCATGCCAGTCAATGCTTTGTCAATCTCTGGGTGAGTATAGCCTTCTTTGTTCACTTCCACAGATACACTCTGTGCTTCAAACGGTGGGTATGGCTCGCCAGACAGTTTGGCGCTATGGCTGATAGTTGCCATCATGCCAGCAGCGGCAACCGCATCTTCAGCCGCCGCGAGTTTCTTTGCCTGGGATCTTTGGGTCTGCTCAATTTGTTGCTCAACGATCTTGTCATCAATTTCTTGTTTGTGACACTCAGCTTTTATTCCTTTATAGGTGGAGATATTTAGTTTTGGTAGAACATCGATCACTGCACTAAAGCTGTATTGCTCGCCTTGCTTTGGTAGCACTAGCTCTTCTAGAGCTGGGGAAGAAATCGGCTTTATCTCATTCTTTTCGATGGCATTAAACAAGTGCTCTTTAATTAGTTGATCTGCCACGTCTGATGCAGCTTTTTCAGCATACATTTTTTTTATGATGTTTAGTGGGGCCTTGCCGGGACGAAATCCTCGGATACGAGCGTTTTGCTGCAGCTTCTTATAGGTGCTCGAGAAAGCTTCGTTGACTAAATTTGAGTCTAGTTCGATTTTAAGGCGGCGTTGAACCGTATTGATTTCTTCGACGGTAGATTGCATCTGGCTAAAAGCTCCTGAAAAGATAAACAAGTGGTCTTCTTATGACATGTGGTCCTATGATATCTATTAAAAATCGTCAAGTTTTTATTAGAAATACTAAGGATTTTAGGGGAAGGGCGCTCCGCCAGGTGACAATGAGCCCTTCGTTATGTTCGAGGGCTTACAGAGGGACTTAGAGCTCTAGCCTTGGCTGAAAAACCCTTCACAATCTGGTGCCATTCTAAATACTTCTACAAATTTAGCACCATGATCTTGCTCTAGTTCTGCCTTAAGATGGCTCAATGTACCAGTTGAAAGTTTGCTATGTAGCTCCTTCAGGATATTTTCAGTATCTCTAGGGTCCAAATTGGTTAGGTAATCCAAAAGGTATTTAAACCGGGCTGAAAGAATATTGACTAAGAAATGCCCAGCATTGGAAAGGCTTTTATCGAGGTGTATCATTTCATCTTTCAGAGTCTCCGCTTCGGAAAGAAGGTCAAGTTTTGGGGGGTAGCCTGTTTTCGCATATTGAATATCTTCGAGAAGACCGTCGTTTAATTGACCTAAATATCTTTTGTCTTTATGTTGAGAGGCTTCTGCTAAAGCAGGGCGAATGGTTGAGAAAAAGTCTTTTAAAACATTAAAGTGGAGTTCGAGGACTTCCTTTTTCATATTTTTGTTAGAGTGAACTCTCCAGAAACTAATTAACTTTGCGTACAGATGAAAAAACATTGTGAATTTTATCACTAGTTTTTCATTAAGAAGTTCGGGGTTTTTTATTCCGGGAGCAAGTTCAGACGCAATGCTTATCAAAGAGTTATTAAGTACCCTAAATACCAAGTGCGAATTTGGGACCAAATGCCTCTCCCACAATTCTTTATTTGCTGAATCACCCGTTATCCGTTCCAGTGTTACTCTAGGTATGTTTTTTCCTTGTAATAGTAGTTCGAGGATGATTGCTGTGACATCCATGGTAAATTCATCTAAGGGGTTTTCCAGCATAAAAGATAATGCAATTCCTCGCTTGATTTTTGATTTGCTGTGGAGAAGTGAGAGAGTTTTCTGCGGGTACAGCTTTGCAATGTCAAATGCCACTTCTGTAAAAAAGGATGCTAAAAAAACTTTTTCTAAATCAACATCTTTTTCCCGCCTATCTTGAGTATCGGCCTCATACATTATAGTGAATAAGGCTTCGTATATCTGCTCATATTTCTCCCCTAGTTGATATATCGTTTTTTTAATTTGTTGGTCTTCTAATAGATCTTCATCTGTCGCAATCTCTGAGAGACCGCTACCATCAACACCATACCTTTTACCTATCCGACTTAAGCTGGTTAGTGCATCTTCCGCTGAGCTAGCCGAGGCTAGCTTCTTGAGCTCCGCTATTCGAACACTTGAATCATCGCTATATAGTAAATCGTCCGCAAGTAACGCATGAGTGCTCATTAAAAAGACTATAAGGGAAGTTGTTAATTTATTAAGAATCATGCCCTCTCCACTATTATTTTTGAGGGGC
>JANQHA010000295.1 GCA_028282865.1 Oligoflexales bacterium | reverse complement strand
CTTCATAGCCCTGAGCACATTCTGGCCACTCAAGCTCCGACACCGGAGTGGGTTCGTCACTATATTTTTCAATATCTTCTAAAGAATCGGTATGAGCTTGAAGATTTGAGATCGCTGCGGTTAGAGCAAATACGGATAAAGTAATAGAGAAAAGTAACCTCACTTGACAACTCCTTGTATATCAAAAGTTTAGGCAAAGAATAAATACTACCAGTCGCATAGTTGATAGGCAACACTGCCAGTGGGCGAATTTCACGGTCGTAGGAATTACTTTGGAAGAGTGACTTTAGCTAGTTCATCAAATCATTGGCGCTGAGTCGATTCATCCTATTGATGCTTTCAGCAGAAAGGGTTCTATTCGCTACCGGCAGCTATACTAACCAGTCTCCCTTGAATGCGGGTAGGAATTGGGAGAGTCCTGGTTATTATAACCTCCCTCGTGGTTCGGAGATCTCTCTTTTGAGTGTTTTTTTGCGATTTTCAAAACAAATGTAGTGTGCTGCTGGGATGTATCTAAATATAGTGACCCCGAATGGTCCTCGGCGATACCTTTAGAGATGCTAAGACCGATGCCGGTTCCTTCTCCTATCTGTTTCGTGGTAAAGAATGGATTCATGATTTGGCTTTGAATATCCTTAGGTATCCCCGGCCCAGAGTCAGATACTGCAATTGCTACTTCATCTGGGTACTCAGTGAACTTAACTTTCACCCAGCGCTCTCCCTCAAGTTCGCGCACAACAAACCTGGCATTGCTCAGCAGGTTTAGCAGAACTTGTGAAATCTGTACTTCTCGACACTCGACCCGAACAGAGCTAGGTATATCGTCCACAATTAGCTTAATATTGTGATTCTTAAATCTCTCTTCACATAAGTCCATCGTACTCTTAATGACTGCCCGCACACTAGTATCGGTCATATTCTCCACATTTCCTGAGCGAGAAAAACGCTGGAGTCCGTTCACAATTTTTTCAATCCTTACTACGGTATCTTCGATGGTCTGTAAAAACTCAGTAATGCGCGGGTCATGACATTTTTCTGTCTCTAACAACCTTTTGGCTTGATTGGCTCTAAGTGCGATGACCCCAATGGGGTTATTGATTTCATGAGCGATACCACCCGCCATCTCACCTAAAGCGGCAAACTTGGAAGTCTGCACAATTTGCAACTGCTGTTCCTCGATAGTCAGAAGATTCTGCTCACGTTCAGAAATGATCTTCTTTAGAAAATCTACAATTGCCTGAAAAAGCCAGCCGATCCCAAAAACTAGAGCCCCTGGAAAAAGAGCATCCGTCCACCTAGAGCTTGAAAAACTGGCGACAAAAGAACTCGCCAGAGCCATCACCAAAATGGCAGCCATGTATTGAGCCTGCTTTGAAAAAACCAAAGGAAGGCGGAAAAGATAAATAAAGTGCATTAGCCAAAACAGAGATTGCTTTTCAAAAAAAATACTCACTCCTAAAACATAGACGCAGTGAATAGCAAACTTCAGTGTTTCAAAATAAAGGTACCGGGGGTGACCAATGAATCTACCAAAGATTTTTGAAAGAATGACGTTGAGGCCAATGTATACTACGACCAATAGGGAGCATAGAAACTTGTGTTCAGAGTTCAAAACTATACAAACTGCAAATAGAATAGCTGCTAACGGCAGTTTTGCTTCCAGCAGCTTGAGAGCTTTTATATTCAGGCTGAGCTGATTTTCTTTATACGAGGCCATAATGCCAATATCGGTATTTGCAAAGCTTCCTAAAGGGAGCTGCGAAAAAATACGCTAAGAAAAAGCGGTAATTACCATAAATTAACTTTTCAATTATCAGCTAGATGATTGGTGGAGTTAGTTCTTAAGTACTAACAAGAATTTGCGATGGCCCAGATTCAAGGTGCTATGTAGAAAAGACAAGTAGTTGCTGCACGGGAATCTACCCGTGCAACGCTCAATTCAATACTTCAGATTAGGATAAGACGAGCTAGATTTTTCTACATATTAAGTCGAATTTCGCATCTTTGGATGGAAGAACAACCACGGCATGATTGTTATAATCACCACCACCATAACTGAGGTATACACCGCCCAACGATTTTTTGAAAAACAATGCACCCTGCAATCGACCATGGCCCTCGATTGGTCCCGCGACAGCCGCGGTTCCAGTTTTCTTAGAGGAATCTTTCTCAGAGGAACCTACCTTAAACTCGTATTGCGCACCATCCGCATTTGCATGAAAAGTTAGTTTCACGTCTTTGGCTTCATTCGAGCATTCATAGCTTATTACTTCATTAGCAAGTGAAGTTCCTGCTAGTAAGAGCCCAAATACTACTGCCAAACCTACCTTCGAGATCTTCATTCTAGAACCTCCTATGTCTTTCTGTCCCTGTATATTAAAATTGCGGCGAGGTTATACCACCATAAACCCGCTGTCAATAGCGAATCATTACATGCTGTCTCACCGCTGGTTAAACACAGAAACACCAAGAATTAAGGCGTTTGATTTGAAGTAAATCCATGACACCTCAGATGTCACTTCAACTTCTTCCAATCTTTGAGCTTATTCTCGCTTTAAGAGAGTTGATGTTTTTGTATGAAAGACTTCTTGTTTATCAAACCTCAGTTCGATTCGCGTCAGAAGTTAAATATTCTCAATATTAATAGTGCCATCACCGCCGGCTGTAGCGGCACCGAATGTCGCACCACCGGCCGCTGTTATAGAGCCCGAGAATGTGTTGGTGTTAACGTATTGTATGGAAATACGTCCGCCTCCGCCGCCACCACCATCGTTGGTAACATTGGCCTCTGGGCTTCCGCCATCTGCCGAAATAACGCCATTCCCTGCTATGGTCCCGGCGATAAGCCAGACCGATCCACCAGAACCGCCGCCTCCACAGAATACGCTGTGGGATCTTCCGTCCTCGCCGTTGGCAGAAATCGTTCCATTGTTGGTTAAAGTTCCATCAATTATGACCTTAACTGCTCCACCGCCTGCACCACCGTAAGCGACGGTACTGCCTGTCGCTCCTCCGGAACCTAGGTCGGTTGGTTGAGTCACTGAGCCGTAGGTTGGGCTGCCACCAGCAGCTTCGGTAGCGCCACTGTCTCCACCATATCCACCCAGGCCACCATATCCACCACCACCGCCACCGCTACCAGCACTGGTGCCACCCGGAGAATTACCTGCAGCGGTAGACGAACCGAATCCGTCATAGTTGATTGACCCTGAGGCTGTCACAGTAAGGTCGGTTATCGATCGTCCTGAACTCTGATTACCTGTAAATTGCAAATTTGCACTATTAGTAACAATGACGTGTGTCAATGGCTCGCTGCTAACACTCAGGTCGAGGAGACTTGGAACACCAGATATGGCATTGTTGTCATAGGTCGTCGAGCTATCTTGGCCAGTTTCTTTTATATAGACCGAGCCGGCTCCACCTGCTTGAGCGGCACCAAAAGCCGTGCCCCCAAAAGCCGTTATTGTGCCTGTGTAGGTGCTACTATTATAGTAGACGGCAACACGTCCACCGCCACCGCCACCGCCATCATTGGTAACATTACCTCCTGCACTTCCACCATTTGCTGAAATGGTACCGTTACCTGCCAAGCTTCCTACATTAAGCCAGACCGAACCACCAGAGCCACCGCCACCACAAAAGACACTATGAGTCGTTCCATCCTCACCGTTGGCAGAAATCGTTCCGTTGTTAGTTAAAGTTCCAAAAATCGCTATCTTAATTGCTCCGCCGCCGGCACCACCGAATCCGATGATGCTGCCCGTCCCTCCCCCTGAACCTAGATCGGTTGGCTGGGTAATTGAGCCGTAGGTCGGGCTGCCACCGGCACCCTCGAGAACAGTGTTGTCTGTCCCGTATCCACCGAGGCCACCGTATGCACCGCCACCGCCACCACTACCCCCACTGATGCCACCGGGAGAATTACCTGCATCTCTTGCGGATCCGAGGCCAGTAGCAGATAAGACTGAGCTGCCGCCAAGTGAAATTGCTCCTGCCGTAATGTCAAGGTTTTGGGCTCTGACTTCGCCATCGCCTACCAGCGTAAGGGAGCCTTCTACTTCAATCGTTAAATCGCCAGTGCTCGATAGTGATGAGCCCGCTGGCACGGAAAGGCTGCCTTCGGCGACGATGCTGCTTCCAGGTGCGAGTACTTCGTTGCCACTTATGGTGCAAGTACCGCTAAGACTGCCGCTCGAGCAGGAGAGATCTGAAACTGACAAAGTAACAGTAGCATCTGATGAGGTTCCAGCTGAGTTGGTCGCTACGATAGTATACGAAGTTGGACCTAG
>JANQHA010000187.1 GCA_028282865.1 Oligoflexales bacterium | reverse complement strand
AGGTAAAGCACCAAATATTGTTTTTGAGGACGCAGACATTGAAAAAGCTGTCTCCGGGGCCATTACGGGTATCTTTTTTAACCAAGGCGAGGTTTGTTGTGCAGGATCAAGACTGTTCCTACACGAACGCGTCAAAGACAAGTTCATAGATCGATTTATCGCGACCACCGAGGGCATCAAAATTGGTAACCCACTTGATGACAGCACCCAAATGGGCGCGCAAGTATCTGACGAGCAGTACCAGAAAATCCTTGGATTTATCGAGGCAACTAAAAGTTCCGATGCCAGCCTAAAAACAGGCGGCAAAGGCTTGAAAGATTCGTTAGGTGGTTACTTTATTAAACCTACTTTATTCACTGAGACATCGACCGACGCCAAAATTTACCGTGAAGAGATTTTTGGACCAGTGTTGTGCGCTCGAACCTTCAAAGATGAGGACGAGTTGATCGAGCAAGCTCACGATACAAATTACGGGTTATCAGCCGGAATTTGGACAAAGGACCTTTCTAAGGCGCATAAGTTCGCTCGTAAGATCCACGCAGGAACTGTCTGGGTCAATTGCTATAACGCCTTTGACGTCGCGATGCCTTTTGGTGGCTTTAAAGACTCCGGATTTGGCAGAGAGCTTGGCAAGCAGGCCTTAGACCTATATACCGGCGAAAAAGCGGTCTGGGTAGCCTTGTAGAGCATAAGTTTTTCTTAGTTTTTTTGAGGAGTTCGCAAGAACTCCTTTTTTCTTCAGTTTTTCTCTGGTGATACCGATAGCCTTCTATAAGAGCGCTTTGTAACGCGCTGGTTTCCAGAGGACATACCATGAGTGACATTAATGATACGCTGGCAATGAGTCCAGCACAGATAAAAAAAGAAAAGACCGCTTTACGCGGCCAAGCATATTTCACAACCCACAAAGGGGTCACGATCCCCAAAAAAGGTTTAAAAAGAGACGAAGAAACCGAGCAGATGGACAAGAAAAAACTTCTGGTATACCTACTAATGGCATTCTTCGCCTATTACATTTACACAGAACTTTTTAGCATCTAACTAAATTACCTTAGCAACGCCAAAGCGATCTCGGGCTGCACGTTAGCGTGACTTAAAACCGATACCCCTGCTTGAGATAAAATCTTTTGCTGAGTGAAATTAGCAGTCTCAGCTGCGAAGTCGACATCACGGATCCGGCTATTTGCGGACTCGGCGTTCTCAATAGAAATTGAAATGTTAGATATCGTGGAGTTTAGCCGACTTTGTAGTGCACCTAATTCAGCTCGGTTACCAGCTACTTTTTTTAGGGCAGTGTCAAGAATAGTGATTTTTTCTGCAGCTGTCTCTCTGCTAAAATCCCCATCTACCTCCATGGGACCAATTTCAGATTCCATACCCAGGTTTAATTGGTCTTCACCAATACCCAACTGTATTCTTTCAATATCTAGCGAAATGGTATCAGTGTTTGGAATCGTGCCGTCATTCGGACCGATGTGAAAAACTGCTTTTTCTATATCATTATTATTCGCCGCACCACCAAGCAAATTCCAACCGTTGAATTCGGTAGTATTTACGATCCTATCAATCTCGCTGACAAGCTGTTGGTACTCTCGGTTAGAAAAAGAACGTTCAGTGTTTCCAACTGTATCCGATGCCGATTGGATTGCTAGCTCTCTAAGTCGTATAAGAATATTACTAACTTCGTTCATACCACCCTCAGCAACCTGA
>JANQHA010000173.1 GCA_028282865.1 Oligoflexales bacterium | reverse complement strand
TTCTCTGACCTTCAAAGTCTCGATAAAAAGAGGGTAAATTTAATATGCCTATTTTCATAGGAGTTTTTTTGCCTTTTTCACCTCTAACAGAGACGTCGACCACTTTGGATTTAGCTCGTCTGTCGAGGAGTTGGATTTTTTCGCGGATAATCTCTACTTCCATTTGCTGACTCTTACCTTTGCCTTCTCGAACAATAGTAAGTTTAACTTTGGTGCCACGTGGACCGCGTATTAACTTGACGACATCTGATAAGTTGAAGTCTATGACGTCTACTGCTTCGCCCGACTCCTGCGCGACTGCAATAATCTTGTCGTCAGCCTTTAGCTTCTTGCTTTTAAATGCAGCCCCACCCGGAACTATACTCTGGATGATTGTAAATCCGTCCTCGCTACGTAAAACTGCGCCGATTCCGTCAAGTGAGAGAGACATGCTGATCTGAAATTCTGCAAGTTGATCCGGGGAGTGATAATCGGAGTGAGGGTCTAAGCTGGCTGCAAATGCGTTTAAAAAACGGGCATAGACCTCATCCAAGGTTTGTTTGTTGTGGTTTTTAACTAATTTTGCATACCTTTTTTTGAGCTTTTTTCTAGCTTTCGCCAGGTGCTTAGTGTCTTTCTTTGCCGGTTTTTTTTGGTTCTTCTTAACAGCCTTTTTCTTACCTTTAGCTTCGACTTTAGAACTGTTAAAAGTAGATTTTAAGTTTAGTAGTTGAAATTTAACTTGCTTACGCCATCGTTCGTTAAGTTCCTTGGCGTTCGAAGCGTACTCAAGCTTTTTCCGGTCTAGGTTCAGGTACTCATCAATTTTGAAGTTGTGCTTAGCATCAATTAACTTTGCAATTTCCTTATGGCGCTCATTAAACCGAATTCCGTATATGTTTATCACATCAGATACAAGCTTACACTTATTCTTGGTAGTTAATTTTGCAAGGGTGTCCAGATTGGAATACTGCTGTTTGATTTTATCTACATCGCTCTTATAAAAGTACATTTTACCGGGATCCCAGCTCTTTATAAACTGGTCGACCGTTCTCTTACTAAGCTTTTTGTCAAAGTGCTTATATTCGTAATGATGGTTTAAATAGAGAGTCGCAAGAGTTTCAACATTTTGACATGTCAAAGCATAGCCATGATTGGAAAAGCCAAATAGTATTAGTGCTATAGTGGCGATACTTGGAGTGAAAATGTTACGAGGGAATATCATGAATGCTCCTTTAAGCAATAATGGTAAAAATCGAGTTCTCCTGGTTGTTGTTATCGTCAGAGATATTGTAACACTCAAGCTATTAAATTTTAGATTATAGCTAAAAACTAAAGAACTACCAATGGTTATGCTGAAATATGTATCATACCCGGGGGCTTAAAAAGCTTAAATCTTGCGGCCTTAACGCTAAAGAATTTAACCATTACACCGAGATATAGAGAAGGATAACCATTATGAGAGCAAATTGACTACGAATACCACCAAAAAGCGTAGGCTTATTTATTGGCTTTGCCCTGAAGTTGGGCCAAAGCAAAGAGCACGCGCACGGCAAATCTACGACCACGGTTTTGAGGTGAAGTTTTTTGCCGAGATGAGTGAGCTCATTTCAGCTTTACAGAAGAAGCGGGTAGGGACACTAATTGTCGGTGACGAGGGACCGGAAGTAGACGTAAGAAATACTATGATGCAGTTGGCAGCTCTCCCTGATCTAAACGGTGCTAGGCTGATATTAAGCGTATCTAAGCCTAGTCGCGAGCTAGCTAAAATTGCAGCGTGCCTTGCCTTTAGTGATTTGATGCCACTTGATTTGTGTGACCGGCACTGGTTGGGAAGGTTTGTCCTTGCTATGTCTCGTCATCAGGTTAAGGCGGCGGAATATACTCCACAGATCGCACTCAATCATTTATCAGAAGCAGTATTTCCAGCTCGGATTATATCTATCAATCGCAAAGAGATTCTCTTTGAGTCTCGTATTTCACCGAGTCGAGGGTCTAGCCTATTTTTGACAGGTGCGTTTGTCGATGCATTGGGCATCCGGGGCGGCATCGAGTTAAAAGCTTTAGAGTGCCGCAGAAAAAATTTGAGATTTAGGTTTTCCGAGTCTGTCCTCGCTAGCTGGGCAGTACCTCGTAATTTAGAGCCTAAGGCTTTTCGGCTGCTGGAAGAGTTGCAGAAAACTGGGTTTGGCCCTACTTGCAGAGTGTTTCTTGCGATTAGCAATCCTCAGCTACGTAGTATTTTTGTTAAAGAGCTAGACTCTAAACATTTCGAACTCAACCTTGCTCTTAGACGGCAATCGATCGTTACAGAGCCAAAGTTCTTTGGACCGCAAATTGTTTTTATCGAAGGAAAATTATGTGCATCTGCTCATGAAGAGCGATTTGCCGAGATGCTGTGTCGCTTAGGTCCTGAGGTTCCGGTTTATGTAATAGGAGACGGCGCAGATATGGGCCGACTCCAAGCAATAGACCCAGAGCGTAAGATTGTTAACATCTTTCGTCCTCCAAAGAATTTAGGTGATACGATACTAAATAAATATTTAGAGGGTAAGCTTCATAGAGCACGAACCAAGGATGTCAGCAAGGTTCACATCTCGTCGGAACACCCATTTTCTTTAGCGGAAGTTAGGGTCCCGGCACGCTTGGTTAAAGCGCATCCGAGGTCTTTACAATTATCATTTCCGATTAAAGTCGGGCTATATGGCCTTTGCCGAATAGAATCGGCTCTGATCAATAAATGTATAGGTTACGACCCATACCTTAAGATAACTGAGTCTTATGTTCATTCCCATCCTATAGACGAGAAACTACCAAATGTGGTGAATGCACATTTCTGCAACATCGATCAAGTGTATCAGGAGAAGTTTGCTAGCGAGCTATCGATTTATACCGCTAATAAGATTAAAGCAAGTATCTCTCCGCGTGAGGAGGCCAACGAAGAGGCAGTTCTTAGTCAAGCTGTGAGTAATGATAATACCTCGCGAAAGATCTCTTCTAAAGCCCATAATCATTATATTCCTCCGTCAGTCGGAAGCGGTAGGCCCGCTGCTGGTATTCGCCCCCGACCAAAGAGAGTTATGAAAACAGCTGTG
>JANQHA010000163.1 GCA_028282865.1 Oligoflexales bacterium | reverse complement strand
CTTCACCTTGGGACGGCCCTGAAGTTATAAAGCTTCGTGATGATAAGAAGTTATTTGACATCGGTACTGACGACAGACTTTGGAACGGTAAAGGTCAGTAGTAATACCAAGGAGGCTGTAACCAGCCTCCGGTAGTAAATATTCTTGCTATCTGTTTGGTTGCGGGGTCGTTCTCAGGTATGGTTTAATCACTTCGATTCCTTTTGGAAACTTAGCGCGGGCCTCTTCGTCAGATAGATTTGGAACAACAATACACATGCCACCATCTTTCCAATTAACTGGAGTAGCCACAGCGTGCTCTGCGGTCAGCTGCAATGAATCAATTGTTCTTAATATTTCATCAAAATTTCTGCCAGTCGATGCTGGGTAAGTGATAGTAAGCTTCACCTTTTTATCTGAACCAATCACAAAAACACTCCTCACTGTAAGAGTATCTAGCTCATTGGGGTGTATCATGTCGTATAAATCGGCTACCTTTCGGTCCGTGTCAGCAATGATAGGGTAGTTAACAGTGACTCCTTGAGTCTCATTAATATCATTTATCCACGAGTTATGGTCTTCAACCGAGTCAACGCTCAACGCAATGACTTTGCAATTTCTTCGATCAAACTCCGGCTTCAATTTTGCTACCATTCCTAGTTCAGTAGTACAGACGGGAGTAAAGTCTTTTGGATGAGAAAATAAAACGCCCCATTTATCGCCAAGCCATTCATGAAAATCAATATCACCTTCGTTTGTTCGCGCTTTAAAGTTAGGAGCAACATCCCCGAGTCTAACAGCCATAAATCCTCCGCAATATGAATTATTCAGTTTTTAGAAAGTCTAGAGTATCTTTTAACATGATTGTCAGGTACCGTCAAAATGAAAGGTTTGAACTTTAGGAGCTAACTTTGAGCCTTGTCACCATCCGTACTTACGTCGATCAGACCTCTGCCGAAATTGCACGTGGCTTATTGGAGCCCAATGGTATAGATGCTTTCATCATGGCTGATAACGAAGGGGGCTTGAATCCCGGCCTGTCTTTCTCAACTGGTATACGATTGATGACTCATGAGAAACATATGGAGCGAGCAAAAGAGTTGCTAGACCAAGACGCAGATTCACAGGACTAGTGCAAAACTACTCTATATAAGACCCGGGAGTCCATTTGGTTATGATAGTAAATCAAACATCTGTACATTAACCTGATACACAGTATCGCCCTGAGGGTCTTCGAGAAAGGCTGCTAACTCGCTACGAAAATTTCTAATTTTTTCTTTAGCCTGAATAACCTTTTCAGCGCTAGTAACGGTGTTAAAACCAGTAATATCTCGTTGGTCAAGGCCTTGGCTATCTATAGCCTCGAGTGCTTTCTGAATATGTTGCCTATGAATACTTCTGAGAGCCGCGGAGGGAACACCATTTGAGGTCTTCAAATAATTTTGAGACTGCACGAGAGACCCATCACCTAAAGCCTTCAGATAGCCTAATTTAATCAATCTATCGATACCATCTTTAATATCCTTCTTTGAAACCGTCTTTCCTAAGCGTTGATAAATCCAGTTAACATCAGGATTAAAGTCACTAAGGCGAGTCATTTCTAAAATAACAAAATGATACCAACCAACAAAAGCATCAAACTCTTCTAAATCGATCAAACAGCGCTCTGGGTAGGGCCTAAAATCATTTGCTAGATTACTAAAAAACTCTCTTTCTAACTGATCGGACGAATTACTAACACGGCAGATAATGTCAAAATAGCGCAAGGATTGCTCATCAAGCCCAAGACCGGCTCGCAATTTATTGGCCAAGCTGCGGCTGATCTTTCTTTTGCGCCGAAGCACTGCAGAGAGCGAAGCCGAATCCTTAAGCCCTAAGTGTTTGGCCCAGGACCTAAGCGAGTAATTAGAGTTCTTCTGACATTTTTCCTTAAAGGACGATTCTAGGTACTCTATCGCATCTTTATATTTATATATATCAATCATCATTCTTACTTCTAGAACATTCAACTGAAAAATCTAACTTAGGTATCGCACCGCAGGTATCGTTGGTCGCCCGACCGGACATTTGGAATGCCATGGTCAATGAATCTTCTTCCACCGAAGCTTCAACCGTAGTAGTGACCGGGTACCGACATTCGGTGCTAAGAACCAAATTATCGTTGCGATTAGAAGCCGCTCGTATAAGCTGGCCGATCGCCTCTGCCTTCATCGCCCTTCCTGAAGCTGTAATTTGGGCAGTATTACTAAGTTTAATTTGCAACCTATTCCCCGCAATAGGCCTAAACTTAGCCTCAATAAGCCCAGCAGCATGCACCCTCAGCGGAAACCTTAAATTCCGCTCTCTATTTTCGCACCGCCATTTTCCAACTAACCAAACATGACTTTGACTTGTGTTTTTTGCTCTAAGGTATGATTTTGTAAGTTTCTTCTTCCAGAGGTTCATAAGTTCATCTAAAAGAGCTTTGATATCGTCTAGCTCAGCAGCTGTCACAGCCGTCAAAAAACTAGTTTCCAATAGAATGCGAGTTGCTTTAACTGCATCCTTAACTTCATCGCGGCAAACACCATAGGATAGACTAATGTATCTATTGCTGATCAGAGACCTCTTTACGCAGTCCTCCTGATCCGGGTAACGACCCCATCTATGCTCCACTGTCATAATATGAAGTAAAACGGCACCACCATACTCATTGAAAATCCTTAAAGACTTAGCGCTAAGAAATTTCTTGGCATGATCGGGAGTTTTGTCTATGAGTTGTTGCCCAAAAACGCGCGCACCATTAAAAACCTCGCGGATTGGGTCGCCACCGTTACCAAAGTCGGTGCCCCGAGTATCTATTTGAGCACTACTCATCGTAGATAGCAGTAGCATTTTTATCAGAACAACTTTACTGAGATCTTCTTTTCTTAATAAAAGCATCTAAAACCTCTTTTCCTGGTCTAAGTAAATAAACTTTATCTATCATTTCTTTTTCAACAATATGCTCATCCTCATCTAAATCGGCATTTAAAACAAATTTTGTCGGCTGTTGGTAGCTAAGCTTGACCATCTCTCCCTTGTCATATACCTTCAGGAAAATTTTAAACTGATCCCTGATAAAAGCCGGGTATCGCTCGCGCAAACCAGTGTAGTGTTCAACACTTTCATGCCCACTAATAATCCACTCTCCCGTCGTTTCAAACCTTTGCTCTTCCTTATTAAAACTAAAAGGTCTTGTAGTGATCTTTCCCAAATCGACCTTTTTACCTAAATGGTTCGAATGGTCAAAACTAATATGCCCTCTTGAGTTTATTGCAAATAGCTCAGGATTAAGAACATCAGGGGTTAAAAAGCCGCTACCGTACAGCTGGGTAATATCAAATTCGCTCTCTATCTCGGCTATAAAAGAAACTGAAAAAACTTCATTGTAGTCTTTTGGAGCAACCACCCGCCAGTTTTCAATGATGGTGAGTTTAACCCAATCAGTAAACTCATCGCCTTTCCCAAGGTGATGCACATACTCCCCGATCAAAAGCCGCGCTGCGTCACCTAAAGATAAAATTTCCCTCTTACAAGCAGTTTTAGAGATATAGATAACAGCCAGACGCATCTGCTTAGTTTGGGCACAAGCACCGTTATCGTTAACATCCACCAACTCAATAGGAGCATTTTTCGCTTCATCGATCAGATCTGAATAATTCTTAGTATTGCTATAAAAAGCTTTAATCCTCCCGCGAAACTGCTCCTCGGGAAATTTGGTATAATCAACCTTTTCAGGCGGAGTTTGTTTTAGGATCTCAACCGTGATTTTTTGTGCTTGTTTAAGTAGCGGATTGAGGTCTTTAGCTTGTGCAGAGCAACAGGTAAACGCCGCGCCAATTATTATTATTATTATATAATTCATATTAAGATTCACATGTTATATAGCCACACTTTAATATTATTATTCCCGGGTGTTGTCAATTTACAATATTAATAGTCAAATGATATAAATAATTAACTTCATTGGGAAAAATTACACTCAGGCACTTTTCTAATCGTATAAGTTGAAATCATCCTCCCGAATCCTAGATAAAGAGCCCTTTTGCTATAAAATTCTGGATCACCCCGTAAAGACTAAATTGTAGTTGTGGTATATCTTGAGGGTATAGATTGGTAAAGGAGGCCGATAGGATAACTGTAGCAAAGTTGCTAAACAATTATTTTTAGGTAGATTCTTCTGCGAACATTAGACTCTACCTATTTTGAATAAATGACTTTAAGCCTAATACTAAGGCGTTAACGGTTTTCTCTGCTAAGCTCTTCTGATTTAGTCCGCCCACGGTTTAACCTTCCCAATCCGCGATGTTGCGGTAAGGCATTTTTGATCACATTGAAACCGTTTTCTGGATCATCACAGGACTCCTGGTCGTAGATTGAGTTAGGAGTGATTGACAGCTTAGCGACCGTATGGAATTTCGCACCAGCTTTATCCCAATCTAAAGTCGGATCTTCAACCCACTCCCAAGCCGCCAG
>JANQHA010000058.1 GCA_028282865.1 Oligoflexales bacterium | reverse complement strand
ACCGAAGATATCGAGGTTCCAGAAGTTAAGTGTGAACATTGCAATTCCGATGACACGGAATTCGAGGAAGTAGAGGACGCTTTTTTTGCATTCTCGATTGCTGGGTAAAATATTAGCTAGGAAGGCTATATGGGAGCAGCGGAAAAATTAGAGCCGGAGAAAATCCTCGATGCGTTCAAGCGCTATGAGGACTTTTGCCGTAGTATGCTGGATGCTTATGCCCTGGTTGATCTGAATGGTAAGGTTCTAAAGCTAAATCAAATGCTCTGCCAGCTCACAAATTTAAAATCAAAGCAGATTATTAAAAAAGATAGTCTAGATGACATTATAAATCTTTCTATTAATAGTAAACAGATTTCGGTATCAGATTTGATTCAAGAGCCAGGACCGACCAGGCTGGATGAAGTGCGAGGCTCCACAGATCAGAGTAAGGATCTGAACTTGATCATAGGGGTTTACCCTTTTAAAGGTGATGACGAATCACCGATGGGCGCATTTATCTTAATTCGAGATGTTACTGCAGAAACTCACCTTCAAGGTAAATTTAAAGATGTTCACGATAAGTCGATTACCGATCCGCTTACTGGGTTGTTTACTCGCGGCTATTTTGAGGACTACCTAAACCTCTATACTAAAACCGTGCACGAGCTTCCTAAAGATGCTGATCAAAGGGTCATGAGTTTAGTCATGATTGATATCGACTTCTTTAAAAAGGTTAACGACGTTCATGGTCATCAGGCAGGAGACTTTGTGCTTCAAAAGGTGGCTCATGTGATGCGAAAGAATTTTCGCAAGAATGACATCGTCTGTCGTTACGGCGGCGAGGAATTTTTGGTTATACTTCCATCGACCGGCGTTACCGGAGCTAACTTTGCAGCGGAAAAGCTCAGAAAAAACATTGAAGCAGAGCATATTGAGTTTGAAGGAACTCATATTCCTACCACTATAAGTATCGGTGTCGCGGAAATTGATCATGATAGAGAGACCTACGTTGAGACCATGGGGCGTGCTGATGCTGCTCTTTATGAAGCCAAAGAAGGTGGTCGAAACTGCGTTAAAATTGCGAAGCCATAGTATCGTCAAAAATGGGGACATTGATATCATCTACACTTTTAGATCCAATATAACTTTGTGGTGCTTTTTGGCTTCACTTTTTGTACCGACAATTTTATTGACCGCTTGCTTGCATGATAGCAGGGGGAGAGACGGTGCAGCAGCCGACACTCAGCCTATAGGCGGTGTTTTAGGAATTCCTCATGCAGATGAAAATGAGCAATTAGCAGCTAAGTTTTGGAGCAGCTTTCTTGGGCTTAACTTTGGCGATCCACCAGATAAATTACAAATGAAAATGGGTGACCCTACTGAGAGAAATTTCAGCGATGCTGGAGGGTATCACAGCCTTTTCTACCAGGACAGTCATGATAAAATGTATCTTGATATTGGTTATTGGGTTGATTCCGGCCTTGTCTATTACATTAAAGTTACTGGAGCGGGCGTAGCTCATCTAAATAGTAAAGGAGTGTCAGATGAAAGGCTGGCTCTTATTGGGATGGCGAGATCTCGGGTCGTAAAGTTAATGGGAAAACCTAATATAGACTCTAGTACAAATTGGACTGATATATATGGATTTACACGTGACGATGGTTATAACCTTCGTATTAGATTGAGCTACTCTAAAGATGATATTTGTAATTCGCTCAATGTAGTCTGGGAGGATTCACATCGATATAGGTTTCCCTCTAAAGTGGATTAACCGCCTAGCAGCAAAGCGAGCGTTAAATTACCTAAACTTAAACTGTTTCCAATAGGCATTATATTTATAGTGATCGCCAAACTCTTTAGTGGCAAGGTTTTTGTAGCTTGGTAGCTTTCGGTCCTAAGACCGTTCCCTTATAGAAATCGTAAGTATATGGTATTCTTACATTAGATGTTCTTCTACGTATTACACTCCCAGGTTCTATAGCGAGATAGCAGTTGAGTAAGCATAGTAAGCAAAAAGCAGCGCTGTATTTTTCTATCGGTATTGTTACCACCATCCTATCCTCAATATTTATTATGTTTGTGATGCACAGTTTTCTTAGCAAGAGTGAATCAGCTTTTAGAAGTGCTCTTCAAATTAGTGAAGCAAAAAATAAGATTCTCCATCTCGATGAGATTCTTACTATGTCAGCTCGCATTGCATCCTTGCGTGGTGATTTGTCTTGGGAGGAGAGGTATAAATTAAATGTCAAAAAATTAGATGATCACATAAACTTTATCCAGAGGGCTTCGCCTAACTCTCTGGCAAGCGATAATGCTAGGAAAACTGAGAAAGCCAACCAGCTCTTGATTGAAATGGAGGCCGAAGCATTTCGACTTGTCCGAGAGGGTAGGTTAACTAAGGCTCAGGAAGTCCTTTTCTCAAAAGAGTATTTGATACAAAAAGATATCTACTACGAATCAATGGAACATTTTGAAAAAACCTCCAATAGGAATATCGAAAAAATTGGATCTAAGATAGCTAGGGAGAATGAGCAGGTTTTTTTTGTGATTGCGATGCTTTTTATTGTAATGGCATTTGTTTGGGTGAAGATTTACCAACATTCAAAAGTAGAGATTCGTAAACGAGAAAAAGCGGCCAAAGCAAAGTCGCTATTTCTCGCTAATATGAGTCATGAAATCCGCACTCCACTCAATGGAATCATAGGATTTACCGGTTTATTAAATGACCTAAAGCTATCGCGAGAGGCTGTAGATTTAGTGGATCATATTAAAAATAGCAGTGAGAATCTACTTATCATCGTAAATGATATCCTTGACTACTCTAAAATTGAAGCAGGAAAGCTCTCTATTGAAAAAGTTCCGGTTAATTTAAAAAAGGTGTTGGAATCAACCTTATTTGTCTTTAGTCCCATGGTCTCAAAAAAGAATATTGATCTTAAGTACGAGATTGCTTCGGACCTACCTCAAGAAGTCATGAGTGACCCGCTGAGGCTGAGACAAATTCTATTAAACCTCATCGGTAATGCAGTTAAATTTACTAATCATGGCTCTATTAAAGTATTTCTTGGTTTGCATAAAAAGCTTGAAGGTGGTGAGTTTGAGCTTATCTGTAAAGTCAAGGACACGGGGGTTGGGATTTCGAAAGACATTGTCAATCGGCTATTTGACTCCTTCGAACAGGCGGACTCTTCTACAACTAGAAATTTTGGCGGTACAGGCCTTGGTCTCAGCATTTGTAGCAAAATGATTGAACTTATGGGTGGCGAAATATGGGTAGTAAGTGAAGAAGGCAAAGGTAGTGAATTCTTTTTTACGGTGAAAACGACTCCGGCAATCTCCAAAGATTCTGAAAGTAAAAGTCCATTTTGTACCAGTTATGCTGATAAAAATCGAGGGACTCTCAAAATCCTCGTTGCCGAGGATAATCATATTAATCAAATATTGGTGCGGGGTATTCTTAAAAAACTAGGATATGAAGAAATCGTTATCGCCAGTAATGGTCGAGAGGCAGTCGAACAACTTCAAAATGAGACCTTTGATGTAATACTAATGGATGTACAAATGCCCGAGATGGATGGCCTTGAAGCTACTCGGGTTAT
>JANQHA010000678.1 GCA_028282865.1 Oligoflexales bacterium | reverse complement strand
AGTAAAATATAAGCTGAGATAAGACTGATAAATACGACCAAACATATCCGAAAAGGCTTCTTCTTCGAGTAACAAAGGAACTTTAACTCCTCTTGGATTGAAAAAGCGATTTTTAATGTCGTTAAACACCCGCGTGCGCCCACTAGGATTATGGGGTCGTGCTAGCCTTTCTTCGAGTGCAAAGACCTGACAAAATCCGTCACTTTTAGCGCAGTAATCCGCTAATTCGCCGTCATGGCTCCAATGCTCTAGCTCATCAATGCACCCCGAGCAAAACTGACCAAATCCTGCAACAACGGTATACTTCGATTGGCGCAGGATCGATGACAGGCCAAAGCTTTCAGCATTTGAGCCGTGGGACCTCTCTCCATAAACTGGAAAGTCGACAATAGCAGCGCGGTCATTCGCACCATTTTTTAAGACCGTCTCTAGAGAGTCGCTTCGGCTAGCATTAGGTAGCAGACCTTCGTTGCTATAAACCATTTTGCCATCTTTACGGAATGCAAACGTGAGCGGACCTTCGACCTCTTTGATACTCAGCGGTTCACCGAATTCATCAATATAAGGGTCGTACTTCCAATTAAAGTGGGTTTCAAACTTGTCGAAAAATTCCTGACCGCCAGTAAAAACACCACCTACTTTGCATGCTGCTTTCGCCGGACCGCTTAGTGAAAGAGTCACTGACCCGCAGCTATCACGACCAGTGCAGCTACCACTCAAGCTCTTTAATCGTTGCATATTGTCATAACAGTGACTGCTCGCGTCGCAACCAGATTTACTGACCTGGATAAAAGTGATGTCAGATGTCTTAACTTGATCGGCTAACGAAGCTGCCGAGCCGGTCAAACAGTCAACTAAATCGACACTATCAAATCTAAGTGGAGACTCAAAGGCAAGGTCGTAGACGACTTCAGGTACTTTAGGCGTCGGCTTGGGTTTAGCCTTACTATCGTCTTGCTCTAATTTACGCCCGTCTATGGTAGCCGCCGTCTTTTTTAGCAAAAACTCGATGGTATATGGCTGCTGATTATTGAAGCTCCACTCGACCCACTCTTCATCACCTTTTTTAGAGATCAACGCAGTATAAGGCACACCGAAGTCTTCATTTTCGGCCAAAATGCTTTCGGTTAGTTCTCTCCCAGCAGGGTCAGACCACTTTACGAAACCATAGCCATAAGCACTTCTCTGTTCTTGGCTAAGCATAATACGATTAAATTTAGCGCGCGCGCCTCCTGAGTCGGTATTCACCCCAACTAGCTGAAAATTTTCAACCGAACCTGCAAGCAGAAGCTTATGTTTACCTAAATAATCCTGGGAAAGCTCCAACGCTTTTTCGTTACACTTGGTGCAGCCAACTGAGCCAAACATTAACAGTAAAAAATTAAGTTTGTTAGCCACCATATAGTCAGCTACAGAGACTTCCTGACCATTCTCCCAACTCTCGAACATCATAGCAGACAAATCTACTTTGCGGCCGTCGGAACGGTAAGAGCCTTTATCATGCCGCTGAAGCTCAGAAGCACAGCCAGCTATCAGTCCCCCGGCAATTAATAAATAATAAAAAACTCTCATGCCTCTAACCTCCGCAAGTCGGACAGGAGGTGGCACCACCACCAGAGCCAGTTGCAGAAAGCTTCTCGTATTTAGCAACGCTAATTCCATGAAAGTCACTGGAGGTCAATGACTGTAAAGAGGCTTCGTCCATCAGTGGATGTAATAGATACTCTTTTTCGTAGGGTTTAACACCTGCGCAGCTGCCGGCAAGCCCAAATAAACCTATAGCTAATATGATCCTCATCTGGCGTCCTTTCCAGTTAGAACTGCGCCTGCAATCCTACTTCGTAGATATTTGCCGCAAGTTTACGGCCGTCATCGACTTCATTTGATCTGTATCTTGCAACAGAAAATTCCACCACAACAGGAAACTCCAAGTTAGCAACATCCTTAGGCGTCAACTCCTGAGACACGTTCAAGCTTACTAAGTCTGTGCCTCTTACATACTCTTCCTGCTCAATACGAGTCACTTCGTTTTCCCGGTAGTAGCGGTAACTAGTACGAGCATTAGCACCCTTCCAAAGGCTTTGCAGAAATGCCCCCTGAAAAATCCAGGCATCGACCTCACCGTAGGTAGTATCAGACGTGATACGGCCATAGTTTAAAGCCCTGCTTGCATCAAGGTGAACTGCCGATTCGCTCCAAGGAATAAATTGTTTGACCCCAGCTCCATATATATTGGTAGGGGGACGATTATTTTTCTCTAAGTGCAGCCAAGAAACATTGGTTACAGTGGTAGGAGTCGCTAAGGTTTTTATACCTAAAGAGGTTCCAGTTGATGAGACCCTAGCAGGCTCACCCATAAAGTCAGAGTTGGTGTCCAAAACTTCAAAGACCGGTTGATCGACTACGGTACGCGAAACATCTACCGATAGCTGAATGTTCTCACGCCACACCCAACGGCTTACCCCGAGGCCAGCAGTCCGCGACGTCGTCACATGGTCGTCAGAGTAACCTGCCACCACCCGGGTATCAGTCAATTTTGACCAAGTCTGTGCCGCAGTAAAATTATAGTCCTGAGATTGGCGACGTTTGCCCGGATAATGCTCCTGCCAATAGTCGTTCTTCTCAATATCTTCTTC
>JANQHA010000598.1 GCA_028282865.1 Oligoflexales bacterium | reverse complement strand
GCCTTTAGAAGAGGCCGTGACAGCAGGCGAGGCAGCGATAGAAGAAATGGGTTTGGAGATCGTAAAGCGAGTGGTGCGAATTCGCGGACGGGAAATCGTAACAAGAAGCCTCAGTACTCCGCATCTGCTTATTAAAGTTGAAAATTAGGCCCCGTTGAGATCATTTAGGACGGGGCTAGCTCATACTTTTTCCGAGATTTTCTGCGTTTCTTTTAATTTTTTTTAGATGATCTATCATATCGGCATCCATAGCGAGCACCAACTTTGTAACTCGTTCTGCATGATCTGGGAATATCTTTTCAAACTCTCGCTCTCCTTTTGTAGTCAAAGCATAATTTGGCCTTGCCTGACTCTTTCCCGCCACTGTTTTAATAAGCTTGTCGGCTAGCATGCGTTTAAAAAAAGCCGTTATATTACCGCGAGACACTGACATTTTATCTGCTATAACAGATGGGGGTGTAGGTCCCTCGAAGTAGAGGTAGAACATCACTTGAAACCTCGGTACTGTAAACCCTTCTTTTTGTAACCATGATTCTAAGATAGAGAAAACAATGTTTTTTGTTTCAAGAATCGCCCTCCATGTCTTAATTTCTGGTCTCTCAAGAATTTCGTTAAAGTCTTCATTTGACCTAGTATTTTGTGGCACCGTTTCGACCCTAGTATTTCGATTTTCGTTGAGACCAAGTCTAACATAAAATCTGTAAATAAGTGGATAGCGTTTTTTTATCCTATCGCGGCTGGATTTCGTACTTAGCGCTGTCCAGAGAAAATAAGAGTTAGATCACGAACATCAAATATAAGAGAAATGATTATCGTTATCATAAGCAGGCTAAGCCATATTCTAAACGGACCCCAAGCCTGGTACTTCGCTTCCTCCGATTTTCTCGATTTTTTTCCCAGGTAAATTAACAGTGGCATCCAAAAGATTAAGTGTGAAAGGGCGAACAAATGGACACTGCTCCATATCGAAAATATAATCATGGACATGACGATCGATGCAATCAGCGATCCAAGAGTAAAACGAGCCTCCCGGTGGTTGCGGATGAATAAGATCGACGTCAAGAAAATTACCATCATCCAATTGGTCCATATCTGAACTGCTGAGCTTAAGCTGGCCATTTGCGCATTCATTTGTTCAAGCAATGTAACCTCCCTTAGCAAGTTTGTACTCTGTTGCTTTTAGACAAGAGAATACTGAGATGCAAACTATAACATGAGCTCTTTATTCTTATCGTGGCAAAAACAACTCGTCAAAAGGCTTTGGGGAGTGGTTTCCAACCAAAACCTATTTCAGTAACCGGGGCCCCGCCAATATCGTCCTCTTTCATTTCGACTTTACGACCACCCATGCTTTGGTAAAAACCGATGGAGGGGTTTTTCTCTATTACCCAGATTAGCATTGAATCGAATCCATCTTCGGCAAGTCTACTCACAGTTTTTTGAAAGAGCATCTTGCCCACGCCCTCTTTTTGTTTTTTTTTCGATACATAGATTGCGTATAATTCGCCTTTGTAACTTGTGCCTTTGGTTCTGTTTGGCCCCCCACAAGAAAAACCGATGACGTTGTTTTCTGCCTGAGCTACGTAGCAATGAAAGTTTTTATCCTGGTTTCCAAGCTTTTCCGCCCAGAACTTTGATTTCTCGTGTACGTCGAGGGTGTCCAAGAAACTTTGTGGTACCAAGCCTTTATAGGTCTTTTTCCACGTGTCGACATGAATGGTTGCTATAGCATTGGCATCGCATGGTTTAGCCGGTCTCACTGATAGCATAGAACTTTCCTTTACCGTATTTTATTTCCCTCAAACGCTAATGATACTACACTTAAGCAGATACAGGGCTCAACTGAAGTATTATGGTATGAGTGGGGCTGATCACCAGGAAATGCCAAGACATCTCCAGTCTCTACTTCAAATTTCTGTCCGTCAGTATAAACATTCACTTTGCCCTTTATACAGGTTAGGTACTCTTTGGTATGAGAGATGTGTGGAACCCCCTTCATCCGCGCGTTAGCTGCGAGTTCTAAGCGGTCGATTTCCATCCCGCGGATATGATCGGGTAGCAATTTATAAACTTTGACTTTGCCACTAATTTTTTCCTCCTTGGGAACCTCATCGGCCTTGATCAGTTTATAACTCCCTCTTGGAGTTGTTAGTAGCTCTTCTATAGAAACTTTTAGTGCACCTGCGAGCTTACTGACAACCGTTATCGATGGGTTTGCACCCCCAGACTCTAGGTGGGTGATGGTGGAGCGGGGTATATCGGAGATCTTTGCTAGCGCTTCCTGGGTCAATCCGCGCTTTTTTCGCAAGACAAGGATGTTTTCAGATAAGTTTTTGATAATATTTGTATTTTCTACCATTACCGGGCCTCTAGTTAGTCGTTGTGGTCAATATATAAACCATATGACAATATATCATCAATATTGTCATTATATCGACCTAAATTCCGTAACGTAGTTATAAACTGAATTACGTAGGAGGAAATACTTATGATTGCTAGTCTTGATCACATTAATTTATCTGTGGGGAACTTCGAAGAGACGGTAGCATGGTACTCTAGGGTTTTTGGATTTTCGCTGGTTGAAAGTGGTACCTATCAAGGGCAACCTTGGGGCATTATTAAGGCAGGTGACGCGATGTTATGCATTTATGAGCATCCGAAGCGAGCTCACCTCGACGGTGATGAGCTTAGTCGGCGGAAATTACACGGGGTCAATCATTTTGCACTTAAGGTCACCGACCGCAGTAGTTGGCAAAAGAAGGTTCAAGCTGAAGGGCTGCAGATAAACTACGGTGGACCAGTAAATTGGCCACACTCAATGTCTTGGTACATTAATGACCCGACCGGTTATGAGATAGAAGTCGTTTCTTGGAACTGTGGAAAACCTGATTTCTCGAGCCTAGATGCTTGATCTAACTTGTAAACACTCTACCGTAATATTAAGGTAGAGTGTTTACTGTTTGTGTTTGTCGCTTATTGAGGGTGGAACTTGGATATTCATTCGATCATTGTTGATCTTTCTATTATTATCGGCGCCGCTACTTTCGGGGCGATTGTTTCTGGCTTTTTTAAAATACCATCGATTGTTGGCTTTATCGTCGCAGGAGTGATCATTGGGCCTTCTGGTTTTGCGTTTATTGACTCTTTGCCCGGCGCCAAACTGATCGCCGAATTAGGTGTCATTTTTCTGCTCTTTACGATTGGTCTAGAACTTTCCATAAGTTCCTTAAAGATGCATAAAAAGTTTATCTTAGCCACCGGCCTGACTCAGCTTATAGCTACTTGTCTGATTGTTAGCGTCATTTGTTATCTATTTTTTAACCAAGATATTTCTAAGAGCATTTTTTGGGGCTTTCTGATTTGCCTTAGTTCGACCGCTATAGTGATGAAGTTGCTGGTAGACACCAGAGAAACTACTTCCACTCATGGAAAGGCTGCGACCGGAATCTTATTGACTCAAGATATGGCAGTGATTCCAATGACACTTGCAGTTCCCATGCTTGCGGCATCGCATTCAGTTATTGAAGATTTTTCGTTTATGCAAATTGGCCCTTGGGTTGGTAAGTTTCTTTTTATTACCATATCAATTTTCATCGGATCTAAGTACCTGACACCGCGTTTCTTGGAGCTTGCTGCAAAGTCTCGAAGTCGAGAGCTATTTTTTTTCGCGATTGTTTTGATGTGTCTAGTTTTTGCTTTGGCATTTGAACGGCTGAATCTTTCCTTGGCTTTTGGAGCCTTCCTATCTGGACTTCTAATTTCAGAGTCGCCATTTGGAAAGAAAGCAAATTCGGATATTATTTTAATGCGTGATACCTTTCTGGCACTATTCTTTTGTTCTGTCGGTATGCTTCTTGACCTCGGATTTATCTCTGAGAACCTTCTGATGGTATTTGGCCTCTCATGCATTGTATTGATTGGAAAGTTTGGGATCGCTGCATTTGCTACCAGAGTTGCTAAAGTACCTATAAGAAGTGCCTTGGTCACTGGAGCGATGGTGTTTCAGATTGGGGAGTTCTCATTTGTACTAGCGGAGCTAGGGCGCGAGTCACAACTACTATCTCCTGTAGAATTTCAACTTTTTCTTGGCATCACGGTTTTTTCGATGATTTTGACTCCATTTGCTTTTATGTGGGCCCCGAAATTGCTTTTATCACCTAAAGCAAAAGCAGAAGGCGGAGTCAATACTAGCGGCGAATCTATCGATGTTCTTATCATTGGGTACGGGATTGCTGGTGAATCTTTGGCGTCGACCCTTAGAGAAAATAACTATTCATATCGGATTTTAGAGCACAATTACAGTTCGGTAAAAAGCGCCTTAGCCCTTGGTGAGCCGATTGTATACGGTGATGGAGCAGACTTTGAAACGCTTCATGAAGTTGGTATTTCTAAAGCTAAAGTGGTGGTTGTCTGTGTTGCAGGAATTAAGAGCACTCAAGCAGTTCTTCTAGCTGTATTAGACTCTCAGAGCTCTGCTCAGATAGTTGTTAGAACAATGTTTACAGCCGAAAAGACTTCTATTGCTAAGATTATCAATCATTCGAATATTATAGACTCAGAAGAACTATCAACCGTTGAGTTGTTGGATAAGGTTATGCACCTGTTAAAGTGAGCGGTAGGTGTTATAGCGCTTGAAGTCTCATCTGCAGCGAACCTGAACGAACGTCGGGATCTTAGGCAATTCCAAAATTTAGTTTCTAAATATTTGCTGTATCTTCTTTTTTCGGTAGTTGAAGATTTTTCTAGAATCAATTCTTACGAGTGGAAAGCCAAATAATTTACCAAGGCGCCCGAACGGTAGCTGGTATTTTACAAAGTCCTCTATCAACGTTCCTCCAGCAAGTTCTTTAAAATAATGAGTGTGGTGCCATGTTTTATAAGGGCCTTGCAATTGGATGTCTTGAAATTGCTCGGTTGGTTTGAAGTTAACTATTTTTGATTTCCATTTAACGGGGATACCGTGCAGGCGCAGCTGGTAACTAATTTCGGTTCCCTCTTTTATTTCCGAGGTCGACATTCCTGTTACATGAAAATGCAGCCATGGTGGTGTGATAACTTCAAGATTTTTCTCCGTTGAAAAAAAGTCCCAAACTTGCTTTAGGTCTAACGGTATCCACTGCTTTGTATGTATGATTCCACAGTCCAAATTTACCTCGGTTAGGAGGTCCCGCAGACAAGACCTTATATCTGGAAACTTAAACTCGAAGTTCTGCTGCTGAGCCCGTGATGGTGTTACTTTTTGACTTGCGAGCAAAATTGACGATTTTTCACCCAAGGCGAGTTTAAAAACAAAGCCCGGTACGCTCAACCATTTTAAGCCGCCAAAAAACTTTGTAAGCTCTAAATGCAGATCATAGTAAGTGATTGGGTTGGGTGCTGTTAGATTATATGCTCCCGAAAAACTGCTGTCTTCAATAGCTTCGCTAATGAACCGGCAGATATCTTTTACGTGTATCCAGCTAATATATTGTTTTCCGGAGCCAATAGTCGCACCTAGGCCCATAATATAGGGGGTGAGTATTTCCTGTAGTGGCCCGCCGGTCGTGCCAAAAATAACTCCAAATCTCATTGTTACTTTGCGTGTAGAACTTTCGAGTTTCTGTAAAGGCTCTTCCCACTCGATAGCGGTCTTGGCTAGAAAATCGTTGCCCGGCTTGTTTGATTCAGTTGCTGCTTTTGATCCGGTATCACCATAATAGCCTACGGCCGAAGCTTGTAAGACTAGTTTTATATTGTTTTTTTTTGCAGCTTCTACCACAGCATCGGCGGTGCTGACCCTGGAACTTCTTATCCGATTCTTTTTATTACTCGTCCAACGTCCTAGCGCGATCGACTCACCTGCTAGGTTGATAATGATATCGACCTCGTTAAGTGCTTGCTGAGGAATGGTGCCGTCATCATTCCATTCATAAACTTTAGCTGGAAATGATAATATTTGCTGAGATTCACTCCTGGTTAATAGATTAAGTCGATAACCTTGCTCAGCTAAATCGATACCTAGCTCGCTTCCTAAGAAGCCGCTTCCCCCGACTATTAAAATTCTCTGAGATTTTTCCATGCGGCTCCCCGATCTATCATAGTATACGCTGATTTCAGCCGATAGCCGACTGCATCATACTCTCAATCAGGTGTTATGTCTTTACCAGTATGCTAAAAAAATTGCTGGACACCAAAGGTAATATTGCGGTCATCTCGTCTGAGTACTTGCTGCGAGTAATCAAACCGTGCTACGAACCGGTAAATCTTTGGAGCAATGAACCGCAATCCGGTACCTATGCTGGCACCCTTGGGCTTTTTAAGCTCGGTAGATTGCTCTCCGGTAGCTATAACGTCGTAAAATAAGACGTTTTGCAACACAAAGGAGCCACTGCGGTAACTTGGAACCCTTAGCTCAGTATTGGACAACCACATGTAGCGACCTGCAAATCTATTATCAGAAAAGCCTCTGATCCTATCGAGCCCACCAAGGTAATACCAGTACTGTAAAGTTTCCGTGTTAGTGGCGCCGCCTAATAGTCGTTCAGCAAAGGTTATTTTGTAGGGAAGTGTTTTGTAATACAGGATTGTGATATCCAGCTGGTCGAAATCTCTGGCGGTATCGCTTGCTGATATCCCGTGGCGATACTCAGCAGTCATGGACGTGCCATCTACTAGGTAACTATCGTGATTGATTTGACCGACGGCCAAATTGAGCCCATAGAAAAAGAATTCCGTGCTAGGAGGTAACGTTGGATCAATACGCTCTCTTTTAACCTCATCACTAACGTACTTATCTGAAAATTTGTCGTCATGATGCTCAAATAAAACACCTGCCTTTAGCAATTTGAACTCATATTGAAATCCTAGATAGAGTTTTTGCCTAGTGTGCAAAAAACCTGCTTTAATTTCCGGGTCTATTGCATCAGGAAGATACTTCGTTCTTAAACGATTAATATTCCAGGCCTGCAGATCAAGAGAAAGATATGAACCAAATAGGCGCCTTTTGCGAAACCAAGCAACTGCTGAGTTAGTCTCTCCGAGTCGTTCGTACTGTGCTCCTAACTCTAAGTATTTTCCCAGCAGGTTGGCATCGTAAATTCCTAAAATTAATTGACTTACGCCACCACCTGAAGAGAATTTAGCTATGGGAATGGTAGTCCAGCGGTCCTCGGCATAGACAGTCAGGTTTTTTCCGCCAGCGGCATCGGCCAGGTTGTAACTGACGTTTATAAAAAGATTGGTGTTTTTTATCCGTTTAATCCCTTCCTCAATGTCATAAACAGTTATTTCTTCATTTTCGGCAAATCCCAGCTCTGTGAGAATAACGCCTGGCTCGGTTTTAGTCAGCCCATCGATAATGATGCTCTCGATGCGAAATTTCTTATCCTCTGGCTGCGCTTTGGCAGTATTGTTAGACACAGCTATAACAAAAAAAGTTGTAGTAAAGATTAAAGTTAAACGGCTCAATGGAAATATACGACGATTAGAATCCAGCAAAATAATATCCTTCTTGTGGCTTGCATGGTCTCCAGACTTTACAATATGTAAAATCTGGAGGGTAAAATAGATTTTAGCAATCATAGCATCTTTTGCGAGTTTTTTTATTTATAGCTTGGTGTAACTGACTTAGTTTAATCTGCTTAATGGGTTTTATTGATCGAAACTTTAAACATGGAGCATGCCCTCTAGTTAAGTTTGAGCATAGCTTATAAGGTAATCAGAGTTTTCTCCGATATATCTATGGTTAACAGTAGAAGCAAAGATTTTGATTAAAGGAGGATGTTATGGCGATAGATGTCAACATAATTCGGCAGTCGTTTGAGAAGGCAAAACCGATTGCTGGTGAAGTTATGAATAAATTTTATGAAAACCTTTGGACCGATTATCCGCAGTCAAAGGCTCTGTTTGATGCGGCCGATATGGAAAAGCAAAAGAAAGCTCTGACGGCATCTTTAGTTTATGTTGTCGACCACCTAGACCAGACAGAAAAACTGGTGAAGTACCTGAAGGGTTTAGGTGCCCGTCATAATAATTACGGAACCCTTGATGAGCATTACGATTGGGTCGGTGGCTCACTGTTGAAAACTTTTGAGTTCTTTTTTAAGAGCGCTTGGACTGATGAATTGAAGCAGCAGTGGACAGAGGCATACGGTATCATAGCTCAAACCATGAAAGATGGTGCTAAGGAAGCCAAAAAAGCCGCATAGCGCACCCAATTTATCCTGATTAACTACGTATCTTACTAACTATATCTGGCATTTTATGATAAAAGAGCAGCTCCCATGTTAGGGAGCTGTTTAACGTTAGCTAGAGAGTATCTTGTCAGAAATACTTCAATTCTTGTTACTTACCTCCTTATTTATGGCATTAGTATGGCTGATTAGTGTCATTAAGAAAGATGCTAGTATTGTGGATCGATTCTGGGGGCTCATCTTTATATTTCTGTCCTTTATTTACCTATCCTCCTCCAACTTAACTGGTTGGAGAGTTTATGTTTTATTTGCGATGGTCACTATTTGGGGAGGGAGGCTTTCTTTGCATATTCACCTTCGCAATCGTGGCCATCGCGAAGATATTCGCTACCGAAGAATGCGCGAAAATGTCGGCGAATCGTTTTGGTGGCAGAGTCTATTTCGGGTATTTCTACTTCAGGGCTTTTTGGCTTTGCTCATCTCGGCCCCGCTTTATTGCGTATTCGTACTCCCATCATCGATACGTTTTTTATGGTCTGATGGCTTGGGGGTTTTGCTTTGGACTCTGGGCATGGTTTTTGAGGTAGGTGGAGATTGGCAACTCAAGAAGTTTAAATCTGATCCAAAAAATTCTGGGAAGCTTTTGACTACGGGTTTGTGGTCTTTGACAAGGCATCCTAATTACTTTGGCGATGCCTGCCTTTGGTGGGGCTTTTTCTGCTTCGCACTCAGTGTGCCGTATGGGTGGCTTAGCGCCTTTGGTCCTATTATAATGACCTTGTTTCTAAGATATGTTTCGGGTGTGACACTGCTAGAGAAAGACATGAAAAATACGAAGCCCGGATATGCCGAGTATGTAGCAAATACGCCGGCTTTTTTCCCCAGGATTTTTGGAGGTAGAAATGAGTAAAGTACGCTTTCTTTTGTATATTGGTATTAAACTTCGTTAATATAGGGACCGGTGAACCTGGACAAGGATATAAAAAAAATTAGGATAGGAATTTCGTCTTGTTTGATAGGGCAAAAGGTTCGCTACGACGGCGGTAGTAAGCATGATCGCTATTTGACGGAAACTTTAGGTAACTACTTTGATTGGGTGCCGATTTGCCCTGAGGTTGAAATTGGCCTGGGCACTCCTAGGCCTTCTTTACGCTACGAGCGAGTAAATGGCGAGGTACGTTTACTACAGCCAAAAACTGAGCTGGATCTTACGGAAAAAATGTCGAAGTTTTCAGAAAAAAAAATCAACATACTTAAGAAAATGGATATCTACGGCTACATCCTTAAAAGTAGATCGCCGTCTTGTGGCATGGAGCGGGTA
>JANQHA010000461.1 GCA_028282865.1 Oligoflexales bacterium | reverse complement strand
AGGAAAGAGTCTTAACCGGACTGCTCCTCAAAAATTCCCGAAACACCTAGGTTGAAGTGATCTCCAAGCACTAATCCAAGGTATGGGTGGACAGCACTGGTCTCTGTGTTTTTTTGCGAGTCCTTCTCATCGCCCTGACCTTTCGTTTGATCCTGAGCATCGAAAAGCCTCAGACCGATACCAAAGTTGATACCCTTTCTTGGGTTGCGCTTCGCTTCGGCAACCGTACTTAGTCCCATGGCCATTAAAGCTATGAAGCTATATATGTTTCGCCTGTTCATGTTAGTTACCCCTAATTTTTTATAAATTCCTTTCTCTATACTCAGCAATATCTGGGCCAGAAAATGGCGGTGACGGAGGAGGGAAAATATCTTTAAAAATAGGTAGTTATATAGATGGTTTAAATCGAAGGTCGGCCAAAAAACGTCGATTTGTCTAATGTTTGTACAGTTAACTGTTAGGAAAATGGCCCAAGTGTCTGGGCAAAAGCTCTCTGGAGCTGCCGATAATTGATTAATTCTAGAGCCACAAGAAGTATCTGTTTGTTTCCTCGCCCGCAGATGATAGTGGTGACGGAGGCCAGGAAATTGGTGACGGAGGCCAGGAAAATATATTGAATGGAAACCAGTGGAAGAAGGGCTTGGCCTTATCGCTAACGACTACCTTCATGTGGGGCTTATTGCCTATTGCTCTTACTGTAGTATTACGGAACATGAGTCCTATAACTGTGAATTTGTATCGGCTGCTATTTGCCGGCATTGTCTTATTCATAGTTCTTGGCTATAAAGGAAAGCTTCCCAGTTTGAGAGGTCGAGACTCTACTTTTTACCTGTTAATGAGTATTGTTATATCTGGTTTATGCCTAAACTATATTTTTTATGTCTTAGGCCTTAAAAACACCTGTTCTACTGCCGCTCAACTTCTAATTCAACTAGCTCCTATTGGCCTCACTATCAGTTCGATTTTCGTTTTTAAAGAGCCTTTTTCAGTAAAACAGTCGATCAGTTACTTAATATTGATCTTTGGCCTATTGGTTTTTTTTCATGACCATATTCATGAGGTCTCTGGTTCTGGGTCGAAGTTTGTACTAGGAATCCAGTTTATGATTCTTGCAGCTGCTACTTGGGTAGCTTATGCGCTGGCGCAAAAAAAATTATTAAGAACTATCGGCTCGCAACAGATACTCATGATCACATTCCTTGCCTGTGGTGTTCTTTTACTTCCATTCTCTAATCCCGAGCAAATATTTGAGCTAGACACGATCCAGTTTTTACTCCTGATCTTCTGTATTTTAAATACTAACATCGCGTATGGAGCTTTTTCTGAAGCTATGGCTTGCTGGGATGCCTCACGGGTGAGCGCTATTTTGAGCCTAGTACCACTTATGACCTTGGGCTTGGTTGTGTTAGGCTCAAGCCTCTTTCCTGATATTGTACCAGTAGAATATTTTGACTGGCTTAATATTTTAGGTGCGTTCATGGTAGTGTTAGGCAGCATGGGTTCGAGCCTCTTAAAAACCAGAGTTAAAAACTAACCATAACCATAAAAAAAATTATGGTACCCACACCTTGTAGTTTGATAAACTTGTTAGGTTCGAAACCGAAACTGCTGACCAGGGGATATTATGAGTACTCGTATTGAAACCGATTCCATTGGAGAGATAGAAGTTCCTGCAGACTGTTACTGGGGTGCGCAAACGCAGCGATCCATTCAGAATTTTAAAATCGGTGGTCATACGATGAAACCTTCGATGATTCGAGCGTTTGGCTTCGTCAAAAAAGCTGCAGCTATAGTCAACTGCGACCTAGGTAAGCTTGACAAAGAAAAGTGTGACCTGATCTGTCGGGCGTGTGATGATGTTATTAATGAAAAGCTTAACGACCAATTCCCGTTGGTTGTTTGGCAAACGGGAAGCGGCACTCAAAGTAACATGAATGCTAATGAGGTGATCGCCAATCGAGCCATTGAGTTAGCTGGTGGAGAAATGGGTTCTAAGCAGCCAGTTCATCCAAACGATGATGTTAATAAATCGCAATCTTCCAACGATAGCTTCCCAACCTATATGCACGTGGCAGCGGTTGAAGAGATTAACGCTCGGCTTCTGCCAGCTATCTCGAATCTAGCAAAAGAGTTTGAGCAAAAAGCGAAGGACTACGACGAAGTGGTGAAAATCGGCCGAACCCACCTCATGGATGCGACTCCTCTTACTCTTGGTCAAGAGCTGTCAGGCTACTCTGCCCAGCTTCGCTATAGTGAGAAACGAATAAAAGATTCGTTAGATGGTCTCTATGAGCTTGCGCTTGGAGGTAGTGCCGTAGGGACTGGGTTAAATACTCACCCAAAGTATGCAGAGGCAGTAGCAGCGAAAATCGCCGAGCTAACCGGTCGTCCATTCCGGTCAGCTCCTAATAAATTTATGGCTCTCGCTGCTCATGATGCTGTGGTGGAGATGAGTGGGAATCTTAAACTCCTCGCCACTGCATGCATGAAGATTGCAAATGACGTCCGGCTTCTTGCTAGCGGACCAAGGTGTGGAATCGGCGAGATAAAAATCCCCGCTAATGAGCCTGGGAGCTCCATTATGCCTGGAAAAGTAAACCCTACCCAAGCTGAAGCACTAACTATGGTCGCTGCCCAAGTCATCGGCAACGATATGGCAGTCGCAGTGGCAGGTGCGACCGGTCACTTTGAACTCAACGTATTTAAGCCTGTGATGATACACAACCTGCTTGAATCTAGTGGTCTACTAGGCGATGCATGTAATAGCTTTCGAGAAAATTGTGTGGTTGGTATAGAGCCTGATCATGATGCTATCAAAGCCAACCTCAACAACTCTCTCATGTTAGTAACTGCACTAAATCAAGTAATTGGTTACGACAAGGCAGCAGAGGTGGCAAAAAAAGCTTACAAAGAAGGAACCACCCTCAGAGAGTCAGCACTAGCCCTCGGATACGTGAGCGAAGCCGACTTTGATAAATATGTAAAACCAGAGGACATGGTGCACCCTTAGCAGGCCAGGATAGTCTGAATGTATAAAAACTTTTTTTGCTAATTACGCTAAATATCTCTTAGGGATAATGCTCTAAGTTATGAAGAGCTGAAAAAAAATTACAGCTTTTTACAAAGAATGGGAGCAGATCAGCAGGAGTGGTAATCGCCCACCTCTAGGTAGGTAATGTGAGTGATACTTTAACCGATCTCGGTAGACCTCCGCCCGAGGTCAGAAAATCAGTTACTTAATCTTAGCTTCTTTAAACTCTACGTGTTTCTTAGCTTTAGGGTCAAACTTTTTGAGTAAAAGCTTATCTTGACCACGTTTCTTAGAGGTTGTGTAGAAGTATCCAGTGCCAGCAGTTGAAACTAATCTTACTAGTTCTCTTTTGGTTGATTTTGCCATTGCATTCTCCAGCTGTTATAGGCCGCTTAAGCTATCCGTATATTACTGATATTGCAACAACTTTTCTTTATCACTCGAGTTGTTATAAGGTTTTTAGGTAGTTACGACGCTAGCCGTGCTTTCTTTTGATCGCCGCTGTCGATATTTTTCCAGCGGTAAAATAGCGAGTTAGCGAGACCCTGTGTGGTTTCTGACCGGTCGCATAGGCTCGCAAAATAGCTGCTTAATGCCTGCTTAAGGTCGGAGGGTATTTGTGGATCTTTATTAAATCTTTTCTTAAGTACCGCCCAGGCGTCGAGAAAAAGTATGCAACTATCTATGTCGGCGTTTGCATGAATGATCCATTGTGCAAATTGAACAAAAAGCTCCTCACCTGCTGCTGCGTGGCTTGCCTGATTAGGTTGCAGCAGGTTCACCGCGGATTGAATGGCTTTATTCAAAACAAAACGGCTTTGTTTGAGCTGTCGGTTACTTGTAACGGAAGAAAGAAATTTCAGGTATATCGTGATGTCATTTTGAGATAACTGTTCAGCATCGCAAGTCGCAAGCATGATCCATGCTTCATGGTGCCTAGGGCTTTTTGGTCTCGTGGCGTAGTGAATGAGTCTACCCTGATCTCTGACAGCCCACTTTTCTATCTGTGCCCGATGAAGGAGCTTGCTAGGATACCCAACCTGAGTTGTAGCGTTAAAAGTCGCTTCGCGTAACTTTTCTTTTAGTTTTGATCTATTCTCGGCATTGTCATTTAGCTCCAAAATACTTATTCCATTTAAATAGCATTTTTTGATTACCTGCAGTGCAAGATCTTTTTCTTTAAACCCGTACCATGGATACTCAGAGATGTGCGAAAGTATCTTCTGGATATTTGAAATGTTAGTGTCATTGATCATTTGTAGCTCAAGAAGTTGAATAAATCTTAAACTATCTGCAGTTGGTTCAAAATCTTTCAGCCTGGAGCGAATTCTATTTAGGTCATAGAACTTTTGAAGGCGTGGAATCAAATCTTCTAACTTAATTAGAAATACTAGGACCTCTTCTCCGGCGCTGGTCTGGAATAAGTGATCATGAATAATTGTGCGTAACATTGGAGCTTCAATGAGCAATCGGGCTCTAGCTTGGGGGCTAATCCATATAAAGGTGCTAGCCCTACCTAGCTTATTTTTAAGCAGGGTATTTATGTCTTTAGAGTCTAATTGCGCGTCTAGGCCTTGTGATATGTGATAGCTTGACTCACCTTCAGTATGCACCATTTGCTGATCGACCCAGCAGTGATGAAGTTGATATAGCCATGGGCTTTGATCTTTAAGCACTGAGTGAAAATTTTTGGGAAGCTGCTCGACTAAACTGGGATCTAGCACGGGTAGCAAGTCTAGAAGCCCGATCAACCTCTTCTCTATTGTCGAAACAGCATCTAGGTGAATACATGCAAACATCAGTAGCGCGTCTACGCATGGCCTTAGAGATCTTTCTGGATCTATGCTGCCGACAAAAAAATGGTCCTTCTCTTGGCAGGTTAAAAACTTATCCTCGGCAATAGTTTGGATACACTTTTCGATTTCTTTTGCGCGAATATATTGTAGTGTTTTCGGTAGTAGTTTAGCTATTTGCTGATCCGGGTCATGATCTATGCTAAAGCTGCAGGTTCGTGAGGCGGTGTTGACCGCTTGACTGATTCTATTATCAATATGGCGGTTGAGAAAACGTTTCTCGGTAAAGTTTGCAAATGAATAGGTGATTTCTTTCATTCTGGAATAGTTAATACTCTCTATCGACCTTATAAATAGTAGTGTAGTTAATGGAATTAGATAAAGCATGTAGCTGTAGTCTTGCGAAGCCAATGGTAGTAGCTTTGATTGGTTGTTTAAGTGTCCCAGGATAGCTATTAGTGTGACTGATAAGAATGCTATGCCAATATGAAAATTTACCTTGTGCTGTAAAGATGACTTTATTAACAATACGACAGCCGCCAACCTTTTTTTTGAGTTTATCTCTTTTGATTTTCTATGTGAAAGCCATAAATAGGAGGCGACAGGAACTACAAATGTTAAAACGAGGCTGATAAACTGAACCGAAAGCAGTCGGTGGCTTTGGTGATCCCAGCTTTTGGTTAACCCAGCATTTATGAGGACTATCATCATCGCCGTGGCTATAATTAGTGAAACCTGTTTCGCCAGAGAGATATCCTCTGTCAAAAGCTTGGTGGTTAAAAAGCACATGCTGATACCTAGTACTACTGCCGGTAGAAAAGCCCAAAAAATATTCGTATCGTGACCGCGATGATTTAGCAGAACTGCGACTAAAGAAAAAGTTAGTAGTGATATGAACTTTGACTCTAGGCTGTGGTCTTTTAGAGTTGTTTTGATTGATAGGAAAAATAGACCTGAGCATAAGGCCGCACCTATCTGCAACAAATAATTTTTCTCGATGCCTGAATTAGCTGGTGGCGAGTACAGTGCTCCAAATAGTAAACTTACCGCTAATCCTGATAGCATATATACAGATACAAGCTTTGCTGTTTTCCTATAGTTGCTGCCCGATTGTTGCTGCTTACTTTGGTTCATGTATCCTCTTTTAATTTAATTGGGCTGTTAACGACTGGAAGGGATACTCTGAAGATACTTCCGCTCTTCGGTGAGCTTTCAAAATCGATCTTTCCTCCAAAGTCTTGGAGAATTCCGTATACGATGGCCAGTCCCAGTCCAGTGCCTTCACCAGGCTCTTTGGTGGTGAAAAACGGGTCGAAAATCTTTCCTTGTAAGCTTTTAGGGATACCGTCACCACTGTCTTGAATTTCAGTGATCAGCCAAGAAGTTGATTCTCGCTGCTTAATTTCGTTTCTAAGGCTGAGAGTGCCGCCATCTTTCATCGCGTGGAACGCATTTTGGATCAAGTTCAGGAAAACCTGGATCAACTTGTTACGATCGGCTGCGACTAACGGTTCGGAATCAAGCCAGCTGGCTTCGATATGATAATTCTGTGCTCCAATTGCCATCTGAGCGAATTTTAGTGCTTCTTTTATGGTGTCACTAACTTTTACATGATCGAGCTCTTTTCCTTTTTTTGTTGGGTTGCTTCGAGCGAAGTCTAAAAGCCCGGTAATGATATTTTTACAACGTTCTGCTGCCGTTTTAATTTCTTCAGCATCCTGAAATTCCTGGCTACCTGGTGAGAGTTGTTTTAGAAGCATTTCGGCAAATATCATCACGCCACCGATCGGGTTATTCAACTCGTGGGCAATTCCTCCTGCTAAAAGGCCTATCGAACTTAATTTTTCGCTCTGTAGAAGTTGTTCTCGCAGTTTTCGGGCTTCTGTTCTATCACGATAAACCTGGACAACTCCGTCGACTTCTCCGCTGCTGTTTAGCAGAGGCTGTGAGCTTACTTCGAAAAACTGATTTCCTCTGACATGGTTTAGCTCGTATTGCTGCGGTTTTTTAGTTGTGGAGGATTCTTGCATTTTGCAGTTAGGGCACGGTGAATCCCTATCTGCGAATACCTGGTAGCATTTTCTGCCCGTAACTTGTTTGATATCTATACCGGCGATTTTTGCCAGTGCCAGGTTGGCTTTGTATATCGTATAATCTTCCTGAACCATCATCAATGGGTCTACCAGAGCATCGATCGTTGACATCCACTGTCGTTTGAGCTCTTCAATAAAAGTGATGAGGTCCTCAGGGGGGACCGATTTCTGAGGTGTAGCCGACACAGGCACTCCGCTCCTAATATGCAAATGATTTCATATTAGTATCGGAGTATGCCTAGAATAATTGATGCGACTTATCTGCTGACCTTAGTGGGCAAAAAATAACTCGCTTTCTTTAATCTCGGATTCGGTTATTTTTCGCAATTTCTCAAAAAGGTCATTTTCTGCAGCTGCTGACGCGATATCAGCAGGTTTTTTGTCCCAGACCAGGGCATGAATTAGGACTGTATCCATGTGGTCCACAGGGACAATATGGACGTCCTTCAGCACGCTTTTAGGTATGTCTAAAAGGTCTTTTTCGTTCTCTTTAGGAATAATGACTTTTCGAATTCCTCCCCGGTGTGCGGCTATGACTTTCTCCTTAAGGCCACCGATGGTGAGTGCTCGGCCTCTAAGGGTAATCTCACCTGTCATCGCGACATCTTTGCTTACCGGTCTGGAAGTCAAAGCGCTGGTCAATGCTGTTGCCATGCAAAGGCCCGCAGAAGGTCCATCCTTCGGTATAGCACCTTCAGGGATATGTATATGGATATCGATCTTTTGGTAGAAATCGTCTTCTAAACCTAAAAAGCTTGCTCTCGAGCGTACATAACTCATGGCTGCTTGAGCAGACTCTTGCATCACTTCTCCAAGCTTTCCAGTAATGGTTAGCTTCCCTTTCCCAGGCAGGATGTTGACCTCGGCAGCTAGTAGGTCGCCACCGACCTCAGTCCACGCAAGTCCCGTGCAAATTCCGACCTCATTTTGCTCATTTTGTACTCCATGCTTGAGCTTGTGTGGTCCTAAAATTTTAACTAAAGACTTCTCGGTAATTGACTCGCGGATGTCCAATTTAAGCTTTGTTTTAGAGGATTTCTTTCCAGGCTTACTACTAGTTTTGCTGGAGTTTGCTTTTTTAATATGCTTTCTTGCTATTTTTCTACAAACATTTGCAATCTCACGCTGGAGGTTTCTAACGCCCGCTTCTCGGGTGTAGAAATTAATCAGATCCCTTATAGCTTTGGGGGTAAACGATATCTTTTGGTCGCCTAAACCGTTCTCTTTTAGCTGCTTGGGAATCAGGTACTGTTTAGCGATGCTAAATTTGTCCTGTTCGGTGTAACCAGATAAGTAGATGATTTCCATCCGATCTCTTAACGGGCCCGGAATGGTGTGCGCTGAGTTAGCGGTTGCAAGAAACAGAACTTTTGAAAGGTCGTAATCTAGATCGAGATAATGATCGTTGAATGTGTGATTCTGTGCGGGGTCAAGGACTTCCAAAAGTGCCGAAGCCGGGTCGCCTCTGAAGTCGTTACTAAGTTTGTCAATTTCATCTAGAAGTACGACTGGATTTGACGAACCAGCTTTCTTAAGCCCCATAATGATTTTTCCGGGCATCGACCCGATGTAAGTACGACGGTGACCACGAATCTCGGACTCATCCCGCACCCCGCCAAGCGAGATCCGAACGAACTCCCTACCTGTAGCTTCGGAAACACTTTTTGCGAGTGATGTTTTACCAACTCCCGGAGGTCCCACTAGGCATAAAATTGGGCCCTTCATTGAGTCCGCAATTAACCTTACCGAAAGGTACTCTAAAATACGTTCTTTGACCTTTTCAAGTCCGTAGTGATCTTTATCAAGCACTTTCTCGGCATGGGCTATATCATGAATTTCATCAGTGAACTCCTGCCAAGGAAGAGACAGTACCGTGTCCAAGTAGTTCCGAACGACTGTGGCCTCTGCAGACATTGGCGACATCATCTTTAATTTACGAAGCTCTTTTTCTAGTTTTTCTCGAGCCTCTTTTGGTAGCTTTTTATTTTTTACTTGGTCTTCAATTTCCTGTAACTCGGCCCGAGCATCGTCTCGTTCACCAAGCTCTTTTTGGATAGCCTGCATTTGCTCATTTAGATAGTACTCTTTTTGGGTTTTTTCCATCTGTCTTTTGACGCGAGCACGTATTTTCTTTTCAACCCGCATGATTTCAATCTCAGACTGAATGAAGCCATAAAGCTCTTCCAATCTAGCTCTGGGGTTTACTTCTTCAAGTAGCCGCTGTTTATCCTGAAGTTTCAGGTTGGTTAAATGAGCTACTAATGTGTCTGCTAATTTTGACTCGTCATCAATCGCTGCAATCGAAAGCAACATTTCGGGAGGAATCCTCTTATTCAACCGAACATAACTGTCAAATGACATTTTAATGGTTCTTACAAGTGCTTCGTTTTCAACGGTTGCGTCTAGCACTTCTTCTAGAGGCTCTGCATCGACAAGAAAAAACTCTTCCGTAGCAGTGTAATTTAATATCTTTGCTCGATATATACCCTCTACTAAAACTTTCACAGTCCCGTCGGGAAGGCGAAGCAGTTGTCTTATAGTTGAAACAGTTCCGACCTCGAAAATATCTTCTGCGGCCGGGTCATTAGTTTTAGCTTTTTTTTGAGCCGCCAATAGAATTTCTTTTCTATCAGCCATCGCTTGTTCTAAAGCTTGGATAGATTTGTCACGTCCTACAAACAGAGGAACAACGGTTGATGGAAATACCAGTATGTCTCTAAGTGGGAGCAGGGGAATCGAAATTTTTCCAGAAGAAGATTTCGTTGTCGGTTTAGCTTCTTTGCTCATGCTCTAGCCCCTCCAAGTTGTGACTAAAAAATAAACACACCCATCCTAGCGAGCTAATCTACCTGCAGTGGTAGTCAGCTTAATTATACAAAGCGGTGAGTGGAACTCTCGATTATTTTAGCGTAAAACCTATCACTGGCGATAGTGCTAATAAAAAAAAGAAGCCATGTTCATCAAAGACCCTGTGGATAAGTATACGGAACGGAGCTCTGCTGACATTGTAGCAAGCGAATGCTTAAGAAATGTACTTAGTTCTATTAAAGCGGCTGTCTTGGAAAAGGCTGAAGATTCCGTTAAGAAGCTGGTCCAGTACCAAAGTTGCGGTCTGCTGCGGAGTTACTTTCCTCCTCTGCCGCCTTTTCAGCTTCTTTTTTCTTCTCTTCAGCAGTCTTATATACCAAAATAGGCTCGGCACCATTTACGATGCTCTCCTCGGTAATAACAACCTCCTTAAGGTCATCTTGGCTGGGCATTTCGTACATAGTTTCTAGCATTGCTTTTTCTAGAATCGATCGAAGGCCCCTGGCGCCAGTTTTGCGCTTAATAGCTTCTTTGACCACTGCCCGAAGCGCTCCGTCGCTAAATTTTAGTTCAACATTTTCAAAAGAAAACAATTTATGGAACTGCTTCACAATAGCGTTCTTTGGTTTGGTTAAGATTTCGATGAGAGCATCTTCTGTCAGCTCCGCCAGCGAACAAACGACAGGCAAACGACCTAAAAATTCTGGGATGAGACCAAACTTCATAAGGTCTTCTGTCTGAACCTTTGCTAGCAATTCCGATACATCTCGGCGCTGTTTAGACTTCACTTCAGCACCAAATCCCATAGTAGAAACTTCGATACGTTGTGCCACGATTCCTTCAAGTCCCGCAAAAGCCCCGCCACAGATGAAAAGAATATTGGAGGTATCCACTTGGAGAAATTCCTGCTGAGGGTGCTTTCGGCCACCCCGGGGTGGAACATTTGAGATAGTTCCTTCAATGATTTTTAATAAAGCCTGCTGAACCCCTTCACCCGATACGTCTCGAGTAATAGATGGGTTGTCGCCCTTACGAGCGATCTTATCGATTTCATCGATATAGGCGATGCCGCGCTGGGCTAACTCAACATCGTAATCTGCATTTTGTAAAAGGTTTAGAATAATGTTTTCGACGTCCTCTCCGACGTAACCAGCTTCGGTAAGGTTTGTAGCGTCAGATATCGTAAAAGGAACATTTAGAATACGAGCTAGTGTTTGAGCTAAAAGAGTTTTACCACTTCCGGTAGGTCCAATAAGCAAAATATTAGACTTAGATAGCTCGATATCGTCATCTTTGGTTTTGGTATCTATCCTTTTGTAGTGATTGTGAACCGCAACAGAAAGGGTCTTTTTAGCTTGGGTTTGTCCAATGATATAATCATCTAGAACTTTTTTGATGTCCTTAGGATTTGGCACTTT
>JANQHA010000430.1 GCA_028282865.1 Oligoflexales bacterium | reverse complement strand
GGTAAGCGGTTTTTCACCCCCACTCTAGACAGCTGATTTTTTAACGAGTAGTTTCGCCAGCTGTTCAAAGTCATCAATTGTCTCGGCCTTCGGAAGTTCTTTGAAGACCTGGGTCAGAACTTCAAACGGATCTTTCTCGTTCTGCTTTGCCGTTATTACTAAGCTATAAAAAATTGCTGAGGCTTCAGCTCCCTTCGGAGTATCCGAGAACAACCAGTTGTTTCGACCAATCGCAAATTTACGGATCACTCGTTCAACCCAACCATTATCAATCTCATAGCGACCACCGTTTAAAAATCCTGAGAGTTCATCATATTCATTTATAAAATAGTGGATCGCATTGCCTAATTCACCCGATTTTGGCACCTTTGAGGCTTTCTTCTCACACCACTTTTTGATCTTTTCTAAATAGGGTTTTACTTCGGACTGCCGAGCCTGGTAACGCTCTGCATTTGTTAGGCATTGGGCCTTATAAGCTTCCTCGAACTTATATAGCCGCTTGATCATCTTTAAACCAATGCTGGCTAGACCTTCTTTCTTACCGCCTCGTACCCAGGCTTCATAAAACCTGCGCCGAGCATGCATCATACAACCTAAACGCAAAACTCTTTCTGAGTCCAGTTGCTCGTATCCACGATGTGCATCCGCTTGCAAGGTGCCCTCATAGCCCGTCATTAAGCGATCTGCAACTTTACCACCACCTGAGACATCATAATCAAAAAGAGCTATTCCTAACTCGGGACTCCCTCGAACCCACATAAAACTCTTCTGCTTGGCTTCTCGCCCGGGCTCTTTTAACACTTGAACATTCGTTGTATCAATTGCCACATACTGGCTCGCAAATGCCCACTCTTCTAAGATATTGATTAATGGCTGAAGCTTCTCTGATAAGCGGATCAGCCATGACGCCATTAAGGTTCGAGACAACTCAATACCTTGGAGTTTAAAAAATTCCTCAATTCGGTAAAATGGGAGACCCTGGTAAAACTTCGAAAAAATGATAAATGACAATAACTCTGGCGTTGCTATGGTTTTCGGTAAAATTGAAGGAGATTTAGCCTGAACCAGGTGAGACTCACAGCAGGGGCATGCGTATTTCTTCTTCTTTTCAACGACAACTGAGATCTGAGCTGGAACCGTTTTTAGCTTCTCTGTGACCTCAAAGCCAATTGCTTTTAACTCCGCTCCATCATGTGGGCAGGTCTTCTCTGATTCGGGTATATCAATGACAATCTCTTCACGCGGCAAATCCTCAGGGAAAGGCTTGCGCTTGCCGCGACCCCTTTTCTTACGCTCATAGCCCGGAATTAGCTCAACTTGCTCGGGCTCGATTTTGATCGCCTCAAGCTCGTTAAATATAAATTGCTCTGCAGTATCAATGTAGCGCTCTGAGGGAGAACCATAGATTTGATGCTTGTACTTTTTAATGAGCCATTGAAGTCGCTCATTCTCATAAGTCAGTTGCTCAACTTGGTTTTGTAATGATTCAACTTCGGAAGCCACATTAAAAAACTATCAAACAACCTCTTCAATCGATAGTTTTTCAAATCGTGTCCAGATATTAACGCCATCTAGCAAAAGCTCCAGATCACTGGCTTCGATTCTGACAACAGCTTCGTTGAGCCGCTGACACCACGGAAATCGATTCTCCTCCAAGCGCTTCAACCACAATGCAAAACCACTCCGGTCAAAATACAACATCTTCATATGGGTTCGACGACGATTACAGAAGATAAATAACGACTTACTTTGAAAATCAAAACCCATGTCGGTTGCCACAATTGAACTCAAACCATTGATCGACTTTCTCATATCCACAGGAAACCTGTGGATATAGATCGAATCAAAATATGTCAACGACTTCAATTCGATGAACTCCAGGCTTTTAAAAAATCAGCGAGCCACTTTGCATCTGGATAATCTATCTTGCTTAAGAATATGGGCGTATCAACTTTAACTTTGGCAAATCCACCAGAGCCGGTCTTCTTTGATTTTGTAAAACCATACTTGATCTTATATTGCCCAAACGTCTTGATGTTCAAATTGTGCTGACGACAATATTCTGTGTCGGTACCAGAAAACGATTGAGCCTGGTTTAAATGCGACAACCAAAATTCTTTTCTCTTTAGGCGACCTTGTGGCAGATCCATATTCACCTCCGGATGAGGCTTTTAACTAAATTCGAATTCATTGGGGAGAATGGGGGTGTTGAGGCGCTTACTTTCGTATGCAAGTGGAGGTTCGTCAAAGGATGTCGGGCGAGCTATTTTAGGAGGATTCTTGGGAGTTACCTTAGGTGCAGTTGGGGCTACTACTGGTGGTGTAGGTCTGGCACTTACAGGTGCGGTTGTTGGATTGGGTGTACCATTGCTGGCGGACGCTCCTGGAGCAGTGTCAGGTCCTCTACCAAATCCAAAGAATTTTAGGAAAAGAGATCAATTACCTGATTACTTAGAGAGAGAATTTCCTGATAATTCAAATGGCTGTCAGACGAATTAATTAAATCATATCAAATAAAAAGGAGATATCTACACAGCTATCTCCTTTTTTATCGTAAGAACTCTTCTGTTGCAGTTAAGACGACATATGCGTAAAAAAATAATAGAAAATGGAAAAAATAGTTTAGATAAATCCAAAATTTTGACCCTGACTCTCCTCCATATTCATCTTCATTCATGCCAAAAATGGTAAAAATTGAAAGTTCATCTCTTTTATGAAGCGTAATAAAAAGACCTAAATACATAAGGGGAAATGCAATTATTAAGTCACTAAAGAAATAATAAGGTTTCCCTAGAATCAAGTCCTTAGCAATCATCACACAGAGAAGAGAAAAATTGATCCCAAAAAGGATTTTTACGCTTATCGGAAGATCTCGAAACAGGTATTTCAGATACTGCATTTCTGCCTTTTTTTGAGTTTATAAAATAAAAATATCGTACCATTTTCAATGGGCACTAAAAAGAGCTAATCAACTACTCGTCATAAAAGGTTCCAGGTCCTGAACGTGGTCACCGCATGTTACACATGTGAGTCTGGGCGCCAGAGATTACGATGCAGAGTTGGGCCGGTGGTTATCGAAAGATCCGATCTTATTTGCAGGAGGAGACATGAATCTTTATGGGTACGTGTTGAATGATCCAGTGAATTTGATAGATCCAAGTGGGAAATGCTCAATATGTATAGCTATAGGAATTTCGGTGGGTATAG
>JANQHA010000166.1 GCA_028282865.1 Oligoflexales bacterium | reverse complement strand
ATTCTTAGCATTTTCTAGAGCCTCTTTAATAGCTTCTTTGTCGACCCTTTCACGTAAAAAATTATCGGCTACGCTTTCATTTTCATCCGTTTCAGTGGCCTCAGGCTCACCTTCTTTTTGGCTTTCATTTTCATCTTTGCTTTGGCTTTCACTCTCGGATTGAGAGCCTTTGTCTGGAGCTTTTCCATCATTATCGGCAGCGTTTACATACCTACATGGGGCAAACGAAAATAGTAGTAATGCTATCAGCGCATACTTACGCCAGATAAACGCCATGCGTTACTCCATTGTTCTTTCGTTCGAATTAATTGTCTCTCGAACATTTTGAACGTCGGTTGATTTGTTGATGTAGGAGTAGCACTATAATATATTTTTAGTCAAATATATTTTTGCGGTTTATAAAAATTTGCATTATGCAAGAGTAAATAATTTTTTAAATTTATCTTATTATCTTCGAATCAAATATAACAACCTGATTATACTAAGTATTATCGTGGTCGCAAACGCTCTTTAATTGCTGTTTAACGGGCGATCTAAGGTTTAATTTCGATATGAGCTGATTTCGGTAAGGCACAGGAAAGTTCTTTAGTAAAATGACCGCTTCATTCATGGGCAAAGATCTAAATGCTCCGTCAAGGTGAGACGAAGACATATCACCTAAAGAGTTAAGGTACCAGGTTCCTTCGATCGGGTTGATTTGAAGCCCCTTCTCATCCATCTGGCGTAAAGATAAGCCCATGCCTCCGATATCTGGGTGGTACTTCGGAAAGTTTTCGCTGACCTCACTGCCATCCATTCGTTCGGGCGAGCCATTGATATTGCCTGAGGAGCGAATTCTACGCTGTCTATAAAGATTACGAATAACCATTAGGCAAAAAACCGCAAAAATAAGTTTGGCGGCCCAACCCACTAGTCCCCCGCTGGCATGAGCAGAGTCAAAGCCTACCTCCACCTTTGCAAGCGGCTTACGCGCGCCCCATAGGCCTATAGAAGTACGGTACCCCTTCGAAGTAAAGTATTTGTTCAAGGCCCTCTTAAGATCTACATCCAACCCAGCGTCGCTACTGTCAAAGCTCAATACTACCTTAACATTCACAGCTTGGATGGAGCCTGACTCAACCTGAACAGCAGTACTAAGCTGGTATGGATGGTCCGGGTGACCAAGACGATTTAGAAGAAAGCGCTCCAACTGAGGGCGGAGCTCAGCTCGAAGGGAGTGAGCAATCGTGCGTTCGAGCTCAAAATAACTCGAATCAGCAAACACCATCGTAGCAATTAATACGATTGATGACGAAAAAAAAGTCTTCCTGATAAAGCTCGCCATTGTTTTCACCACTTTAATGCCTATATCTAGCATATAAGGTTATATTGCTACTATTCAAGGTCAGGTTTTAATTACTTTTCAGTTGTTGTTTCCCTGCCAAACATGCTAGCATTTCAGGCTGTTATCATATTAATTTTACTCATGTTTTGGAGGGGCTTTATGTCGTATGTTAAACGATCTTTTTCGGTAGTGTTTCTAATATTTTTCACCGCAACAGTTTCCCAAGCTGCAAATAAGGACCTGAAGGTTCGGATCAAAACTAATATGGGCGTTATCGAAGCAAAGCTTTTCTATAAAAAAGTCCCCATGACGGTATCAAACTTTGTCGAACTGGCGCGCAAGGGATTCTATGACGGTATCGTTTTCCATAGGGTGATTAAAGAATTTATGATCCAAACTGGAGACCCTAAAGGCAACGGAACTGGTGGCCCCGGCTACTCGTTTAAAGACGAGTTTCATAAAGATCTTAAGCACTCTAAGGCGGGGATCCTGTCAATGGCAAACTCTGGTCCTAACACAAATGGCTCGCAGTTCTTCATAACCGTTGTACCTACTAACCACCTGAACAACAAACACTCGGTTTTTGGAGAGGTTACCAAAGGCTTAGATGTCGCAATGAAAATATCCGAAGCGACTGTCAAAGGGTCTACACCAGTTAAGCAAATAAAAATGGAAAAAGTAGAAATCATCGGCGACTGGTACAAGCCGGGGAAAGTCGCCAAAGTAGTGCCGGTTAGTGAAGATGAATTAAAGAAGCTAACACTTAGTCCGGTAAAATCCCTACTAGCAAAGATTGGCGAAGCACAAGGCTTTGGAAAACTAAAGTCTCAAGAATTCAAGCAATCAAGAGTCCAAGGAACCAAAGCGCAGGTCGTATACTCTGCGAAATTTGCTAAGCTCGCAAGTGCACAGATAGTTCTACTAGGAAGTACAGAAAACAAGAAATTCGACGTATTGCAGTTTCAATTTGCTA
>JANQHA010000238.1 GCA_028282865.1 Oligoflexales bacterium | reverse complement strand
GACCTAAAGTGAAGCGACATGATCCAATAAAGTCGCAGACCCCTAGTTGGATCGGCATGCAGCATAACCAAATGAAATCCTTCTAATTTAAGGCTGCATATACCTGTTGTGCTAGTTTTTTTAGCATGTTACTTAGCGACTTGACCCTACTGGGCAAAAAATCTGGCGGCTCATTTAAACATTCAAACTTGAGATACAAATGGACCAAAATAGAATCATAAAATACTCGATATACTTTAGCCTGTTTTTTCAAATCACGTCGGCTAATGCCGCAGGCCATAATCGATTAAGAACTGAGTTTTCGGTAGTTCATGGAGATTATACTAGTGTCGGTTCGTTTGTTATTGAGAACTTTCAGGTAAAAAATCCTGGCAAAATGAAGCTATTAAGCTTTAACTTAGCATTTACTCCCGCTGATAAAAGCTTGAAAGAGCCTTTTAACTTAAAAGGCTTAGGCAAAGTTTTAAGATTTTACACAGGGTTGAATGTACATCACCCCATGAACCCATCTGGATACCCTGCAATTGTCCTTAAGATAGAAACAGATATAAATGACCTGAGTTCACTCAACCGAAACATTCAGCATATTATTTTATTTCCAACGCGAAATGAAATAGCGTTTCTTGGGCCTGCTGAGTTTCCGACAAACATGCAGTTGCACCCAGTAAATATCGTCCCAGCCATTCGAGGAAACTTTACGAGATCGGTAGGCGCAAACGCCCAAACCAGTATTGAACCAGAGGATGAAATACTAGTTGCCAAAGTGGCAAACTGCGAACCAGGTTTTAACCCCACTAAGAATGACGACCTCAAATAGCAAGATAGCTTCTAACACCGATCAGTGAAGACCTAACCCACCATAAAACAAATAATTGCAATAACTTAGCGGATTTCCAGGCCTCGTTCGTCTTACCAATAGAACGATCAACCAAGGAGGTCTAACCATGAAACATATCACCGTATACGGATTCAACGGCAGCACCTATGTTAGCACAGTTGAGCTAGTAGCAAAGTACAAGGGTATTCAGTCAACTCTTGAGGGATTTGAATTTTGTTCACCAGAACATGCAAAACTGCACCCCTTCCTAAAAATGCCAGCAGCAAAAATAGACGGCAAGCCCCTATACGAGTCCCTAGCGATCTGCATCGCACTGGACGAAGCCGAACAGAAAAATTCACTCCAGCCAATAGACCCTTTCGAAAAAGCAAAGATGTTTCAGTGGATCAGCTCTACAATAGACTACATCTACCCAAGGCTAGTCTCTACCCCACTTTCCGAAGAAGAGCTTTCTGCAGAAAACCTGAATGAGGTCACTAAAATTCTAATCCTTCTTGATAAAGAACTTGAGGATCAACAAAAGAAATATCTAGTCAGTGATCAAGTTTGCATAGCCGACTTTTACATCTACCCAATCCTAAAATTTGCATCGGTAAAAATCGATAACTTTAAATCATTAATCAAGGAGCTAAACCACCTGGACAGGTGGTATCAAACTATGAATCAATTTTAAAAAAGGACTCTATATGAAGACTTTACTCTACTTATTTATCATTATTTTTATCTCAAATTGCTCTAAGAAAGAGGAGGGCCCTATGACACGCGTTATTAAGAACGATCAAGGAATAGCAATCGATGGTTATGATGTGATTAGCTTTTTCAACGACTCACCAAAAATGGGTCGGTCAGAATTTCAAATAGAGTTATTGGGGGCTAAATGGTGGTTTGACTCTCGAGAGAACCTCGACAAATTTAGGTCAAACCCAGAGCGCTATAAACCTCAATATGGCGGTAATTGTGCTTTAGCAGCAAGTTTGAACCAAATCAGCCCAGGTTCGCCTAAATCTTGGAAGATCAAAGATGGAAAGCTATACCTTTCCGGGAATGCCTTTGCCGCGTGGCTTTTCAAAGTCCTTCCTGGTCGCAAAGAAGCCGCTGACAAGAATTGGCGTAACATGCGATAATAAACTGAGGAAAACTATGGAAAAACACGAGTTCAACAAGCTGACTTCTGATGCACTCCCCATGCTGCGGGGAGTCATCCGTAAGATGGTTGGTAACAAGGAGCAAACCGACGAGCTTACACAAGAAGCGCTTCTGAAAGCTTGGGAAGCGCGAGAGACGTTCAAAAGTCACTCTAAATTTTCGACTTGGCTATGTTCAATTGGGGTGCGCTGTGGTCTAGATTATTTAAAGAGACAGAAACTTTGGCGATCAAGAGCCCAAGTGATTTATGCCGCCCAATGCCTTAAAGACCCAGAGCTCGGAATGGAGGTTGGAAAGCTCTTTTCGGAACCTAATCTTAACTATGATGTAAAAGAACATATTGCTTACTGCTTTACGTGTGT
>JANQHA010000352.1 GCA_028282865.1 Oligoflexales bacterium | reverse complement strand
TCTGAGAATCTTGAGCATGTATAGAGCTCTTTGGTATTAAAAAAGCACTAAAGCACAGCAAAAAAATCTGCTTTTCAAACATTATTTCTCTCCCTGATACTAGGCGAGGAATTTATCGCTAATTTATAGCTATGTAAATGTTTTTTTAGCGATATCTGGGCTATTAGGGCTTCGTTTTATTAGTGACTAATATTTTGATATCGTTTAATCCTTCGTCAGCTGGATTTGTTCAGATGTAAACAATATTAGGGGTTTACCACTCCCAGCTACTGACATGCTATTTGCAATATATTGTCGGCACTTGTTTTAGCTTACGGAGTGATCATGCTAACTATTGCAAATAAGTTTATATTTCTCGGCTTCTTGATTTCAGTTTTTACCGGCTGTTCGCAAAGGTATAACCATTTAACTTCGGCGGCTGATAGCCCGATAAAAGTCTTTATTGGCGAAAAAGATAGTTCAGGGAAAAATCCGGTATTAATCTCTTCACCTTCTAAACTTTCAAGTGGAGATGTCTGCAAAATTGACTCGCAGGATAAGTGTGAGGCTAACACTAAGGTTGGTCTTTCTTTTAATAAGGAGCAGACCAACGGTCGTTTTATATACGAACTTGGTGAACTGCTACCTATTGCAAAAACCGACCGCTATCTAATCAACACTAATAGTATCGCTGGAGAGAAGCTTAGTCGTATTCTGAGTTTTGATGGCTCTAAATCGGGACCTTCTATTACATGGAAAGCGGTTTTGCTATCTGGTCTTTTCTCGAGCAATAGAGGCCCCAAGATATTGGACGATGCCCGGGTGAAAGTGGGAGAGTTGATTCAAGCTAAAGGAGTCCTAAATAATCACATCACTCATTTGAGTAAGAACCCAAGTCTTACTGGTCGCGGGGGTATTTCGGTGGCTAGTGCTGATAACTTCAAAAGATCTATTGAAGACCTTGAGCTTGGAGCGAACGATGGATGTTTTATTTACATGACCACTGGAGGTAGTGTAGATGGTTTTTTCCTCGGTAGCGACGAAAAGATCTCTGGCGCTAGACTTGCAAAAATATTAGATGATACCTGTGGTGACCGGCCAACGGTCGTTATTTTATCATCAAGTCATTCAGGATTACTTTTAACTGATACGATTAAGAAGTCAAACCGGATTGTTCTTACCTCTACTGCTGGTGATAAGACCCAGTCTACTCCGACAGCTAGTTCTAAGTACGGCTCTTGGGACACCTGCTTTATCGAAAGTTTTTCTGGTGCAAAGACATGGAAGGAACTGGAACAAACTACTTCCAGCTGTATCAGTAAAGCTAATACGGCCCATAATCCGCAAAAATACTTCGGTAGTCAACTTGCTAATACGAAGATTTTTGGCGACGTGAATTCAACCAACCCTAACAAGACTCCTGAAGATAACAATAAACTAGAAGCTGATAAAAATATCAAATTAACGGGAGCTAACGGTCAGACCGATTTGCTTACAATAGCGAAAGGAAAGCGTTATTTATTTGTCGATTTTTCTTCATCGACTTGTGGAGTCTGTATACGACTGTCACAGACGATGGTAAGCAATCCAGATATTCTTGGGTCTAAATGTGCTTCCGCAACTATTGTCGAAAAAGACGGTTTGCGTGCTTGGGTATCTGTCGCTGGACAAGGGGCAGAGGCACACAGCTACGAAGTAGAGAGCTCGATATCTCAGGTAGCATCGAAGCTAAAGATTGATGAACGTGGTGCCACTCCAGTCTTGGCAGTGTTAGATATGAACAACAACGGCGCAATTGTGCAGCAGCAAGAGGGTGCTAATGCCGATGCTGCCAGCATGAGAGCTTATTTAAGTGTTTGCCGATAAAAAAGCACGAGTTTAGGAGAGTTTGTTATGTTAGTTAGATTATTTTTTATGTCTTTGATAGGGATAACGATTTCTCTTGCAAACATTGCCTGCGAACGCCAAGGTGCTAAGCCTGTTAAGCGCCAGCCAGCTACAGCTGCTAAAGACCCCAATGACGTCGATTTAAAAGACCGTGGTGGTATAAAAAACCCACTTGAGCCCGATGAAAATGAGATTCTATTAAAGTCCTCTGATAAAGTCGTCTGGGACGGTACGTCTGATGTTAGTAAAGATTTGAGTTTGGATTTATAAAAACATTACTGCCTTGCTAATGAAGCTGCCGTTTCCAGTTCGGTAGCTCTTTCGCTCTCTTCGGTCACCAATCCTGTTTTGTTACCCAGGGCTAGAATACCGCCAGTGGTGGAGTAAATATTATATAAAGTCATATTTGAGTAGGGTAGGCCAAATGAATTTGCTGACTCGCAGTCGGCTTTGGTTAAGCTCTTTTCGGTATCTACGACAAAACCGCCGCCACACTGCGCAGTAGAATTGGTAGTTCCTGCTTCGGCATTAAGGAATTTAATGGTCTCTGCTTCGCTAAATTTGACGGTGACTTGGCTGATGTCCAAATCTAGAGTCTTGTGTCCTGAATCGCTATCTTTTGATAAATAAGTCGCTTCAATGCTCATGACCTGAATCGGATTTTGGCAGCTGGTATCAGAGCTGTCATACGCTCGGTAGCTGCGCTCCATGGTTGATGCGCCGAAAGTATAGCTTTCGCTTCTTAGCTCGGTGGTTCCACTTGAGGAGAATTCTAAGCAGTTGTAGGACCAGGTCCCGACAATGGAATACTCCGTTTGGTCCGCATCTGTATCTTTGCCACATGACAAAAGGACTAGTAAAGTAGCGGCTAAAACTCCACTGATTGCTGATGTCATCTTTCCTCCGTCACCTCTAAGGCTTCATTATAGTTAAATATCAGTTTGGTAGATTCCAAAGATTTTTAAATATATCATTTAAAATCAATATTATCTAGAA
>JANQHA010000246.1 GCA_028282865.1 Oligoflexales bacterium | reverse complement strand
TAATGCGACTGCAAAAAACAAACAATAACCACTCCAAAGCTTCATAACAATCCTCTCTGCGACCATATTTTTCGATTTTAACAGTGTAAGGGTAAACGTCGTTGCAGCCAAACCCTAAAAATAAACCCTTTAAAATCAGTTGTTTAAAATAAAAATCAAACAATCGTTTAATTTTTTCTTGATTCTGCCGAAACCTAGTACTACTGTTTAAAACGAGTGTTTGAATCGTTTCCATCGGAGATCAACTACATGAAACATAAGATCGTTCTAGTCTTACTTGCCCTAAGCAGCTTAGCGGCAGCATCAAATGTCAAGATCAGCGAAAAAACTCTTGTTGAGTTAGCTCGAAAACAGAACCAAAATTCTGAAAGAGCTATTCTCTTGCAAAAGCAGGCTGCACTAGCCAAGTCAGAGTTCCTTGAAATGTATCAGCCAAGCCTCACATCGTCAGTGGGCTATTCAGATTCACTCCAGAAAAGTATATCACCCTTTGCCCCGACATTTGCTCCGACAACCAAGTACGAAGTCGGAATCAACAAAAACATAGGGTACGGAACAACCGCTAGCTTAAATGCGTTTAGTGATCAAATTTCAACTCCTGACAAATCTATCGATCAAGCAACCGAATCTGGTGTCAGGCTTAATCTAAATATCGACCTATGGAAAAATGCATTTGGCAGCCTTGAAAGAAAACAACTCAAATCTATCAGTAGTAAGAAAAAGGTCGCATTGCTTAAAAGTCAAATCAATCAAAAGATGTTTGAAAACTCTGTGAGAAAAATCTATTGGTCACTAGTAGCAAATCAAGAAAAACTAAAAGTTGCTAATGGCATAAAAGACACAGCTGAATATCAGCTCACCGAAGTACGAAAACGAAAAAAAGCTTCGGTAGCTGAAAACGACGAAGTCTACCGTTACGAAGCTCAGTACTCGGTAAGACTAGCACAAATTACAGCCTTGAATTATGAACGAAATAAAATCCTCCTGCAGCTAAAATCACTATTACCAGAGCTCAATGGCAGTAACCTGTCACTAAGTGAATACAACATTAATAAAACCATAGCAGAAGTCATGTCATGCACGGCAAAAATAAAGAGTCAAAAGAAAATACCTTGGGACGAAACTCAGATTGATGAGATACTCAAAGCATTAGACGAAGATCATAAGCTATCAAAAGCGATAAATAACAAACACAATGACATGAATCTGGCTTTTATCGGAGAATATGAACTATCCGCCAACGAAAAGGGTTTCTCGGATTCTTTAGGCGAGGTAGGTACGGAAGCAAGACCTTCTTACGCGCTGGGCTTGCAACTAAGCGTGCCCCTAGGAGGAGCCAAAAGCTCAACGACTGTCCTAAAAAATCAGGTCGCAACCGCTCAATATATGGCCGAACGACACGAGCTTGAAAGCAGTGTCAAAGCTCGATACGAGCAAATGGTTTCGATGGTAGACCTGCTAAATAGGAATGCCCTGCTTCAAGAAAAAAGCGCCAATCAGCTCGAGCAAGTAATAAAGGAAACCAACCGTAAATATGACCAAGCACGGGTTTCAGTTGACGCGCTGGTTAACGATCAAAATGCTTTACTAAATAGTAAGATAGATCAAATAAATTCAAGGTTGGCGATTATTAACGAGCTTTTTGATTACTTTAGTATTTTTACTGAATCAACATGCGGCATTAACAGTATTTAAACTTTTCTTCTCACTGGAGCAGACATGAAAAAAATTGCGCACTTTTTTATTGAAAACTACAAATTCACTTTCGTGCTGTCAGCAATGGTAGTGATCTTCGGTCTGTTTGGCTTGATGAGAATCAATGCTGAAAGTTACCCATCCGTCGACTTTGCAATGGCTACAATCACCACAAATTATGACGGAGCTTCGGCAGAAGACATCGAGACTCGTATCACTAAGCCAATCGAAGACGAAGTTAGATCAGTCACTGGCATCAAGGATGTTAGGTCCGTCAGCCAGCCTGGCATTAGCACCATCTTGGTTAGGGCTGATATCGACAATGTCGATGTTGAGAAATTGATGGCCGATCTACAGCGATCGGTAGATCGGGTGACAGACCTGCCACCTGATTTAAAGGACCGTCCGAGGTTTGTCGAAGTCAAGTCTGAGGAGTTTCCAGTCATGGAGCTCGCGATTGTCGGAGACAACAGCAACAGGGCACGAGACTTAGTCGCTGATATGCTCAAAGAAGATATTGAAGATAATAAAAGTGTCTTAAATGCCAGGTTGGTCGGTTATCAAGAAAGAGCGTTTCAAATTCAACTTGATAGTAGGAGGATGAAAGCCCTACATATTGGTATAGATGAAGTCCTCAATAAGATCGAGACTCGAAACCGTAACATACCCGGTGGAACACTAAAATCATCAGGCGAGCAGCGCCTAGTGAGGATCGAAGGAAAGATCAGAAATAAAAATGAGCTCGATAACATTCTAATTAGATCGAACTTCTCAGGAAAGACCGTCTATTTAAAGGATATTGCTACGATTGTTGATGATCAGCAAGAGGCTACAATACATGCCAGGCATAACGGCGAAGAAGCTACATTACTAATAGTTAGGAAAAAAGGCGGTGCTGATACCATTTCAATGGTTAATGACATCAACTCTAGACTTGATAAATTTCGTTCGCTATACGGTGAAAAATTCAAATTCAAAATTTATAACAACGAAGCCCTTCGAGTTAAGAATAAACTTGGAGTTCTAAGTTCGAATGCTGTCAGTGGGCTTGTGCTAGTTGTATTTTTCTTACTATTATTCCTTCCAGGAAGAATTGGCTTGATGGCTAGTCTGTCGTTGCCGCTAGCAGTCATGGCAACCTTAGGGTTTATCCCTTCGATGGATATGAACCTAAATGCCATTACTATCCTAGCTTTGGTAATCGCACTGGGGATGCTAGTAGATAATAGCGTCGTTATTTCGGAAAACTTTGCTCGATTAAGGCAAGAAGGGCTGAGTGCGCACGATGCAGCTATGGTTTCGGTCCGTCAGCTGTGGCTACCTATAACAGCCACAGTCATGACAACTATTGCAGCATTTCTTCCTATGTTAGTTACCACCGGAATCATGGGTCAATTCATTAAATACATCCCAATTATCGTATCATTATCTCTTGTCATAAGTTTAGCGGAGAGCTTCTTTTTCCTCCCGATGCGTCTAGTTAGGATCGAATCAAGCGCCAAAGCAAATAACTCGCATGGCAAAACAGGATGGTTTGATAAGGTCGCAAGTAAGTTTGAATCTTTTATGAACCAAACGATCAGACATCGTTATATAGCCCTGTTCGTTTTTACTGGCTTGATGGTAGGTTCTGTAGTCATGATGACCGTTTTTAACAGAATGGTCCTTTTCCCTTCAGATGAGACTGAAATTTACCTTGGTAGGCTAGAGCTAACTCACGGCTCTACTTTAGAAGATACGAATGAAGAGATAAAAATTATTTCGGAGAAAATTCATCAGATAAACGGTGAGCATATCGCTGATATCGTAGCTAGAGCTGGTACTTCTTCGATGGGGCCAACAGATCCTAAAGGAAAAAGTGGCAACAACACCGGTATCATTTTTATGTATGCCACCGACCATGCGAAATCAAACGTTAAAGAAACCGACTTCTTGGAAAAGATCAGAGTCATAACAGGCTCTGAGAGGGTCAAATCTCTAACTTTTGAAGCTATGGTGAATGGCCCGCCAGTTGGCGACCCGGTAAACGCGACCTTTAGATCAAATAACGCAGAAAGCCTCCATGAGGTTATCACCGGTGTCATGAGTCATCTTAGCGAAACCGAAGGTATTATGGATGTCAAAGTCGACGATGTCATTGCTGACCAGCAGGTCTACATAGACATCAACTACCAAAAAGCCGATCGACTTGGCCTTAACGTTAACAGTGTCGGTAACTCTATTAGGTCAGCACTAGCTGGAAAGGTTATCTCCAACGTCAACCTTAACAATAAGGAGGTTGATTTAGTTGTCAGGTTTAAAGAAGAGATGAGGAAAAATGTTGCCGATCTAAAAACAATTCAAGTCATGGACAAAAGAGGCTACCTGATCCCTATCACCGACTTTGCGACTATCAGGCAAGAGGGTGGTAAACCTTACATCAAGCGTTTTGACTTCAAGAGAGCTAAGACAGTCACTGCCAATATAGATACGAATAAAATGACTGCCATTGAAGCTAACCTATTAGTCCAGAAAAAATTTGATGAACTCGTCAAAACCTACAAAGACGTATCCATCGTCTTCGGAGGCGAAGGCGAAAGCACCAACGAGTCGATGGCTAGTTTATTTAATGCGTTGATTTTGTCACTGATTGGGATCTTCGCGCTGCTAGTATTCTTATTCAACTCATTCGTTCGACCACTTATTATTATGACGACCATCCCACTCGGTTTAGTGGGATTCTCAATCGCGTTCGCGCTTCATGGACGCCCCATTAGCTTCTTAGCACTAATTGGAATCATCGGACTTGGCGGTATTATTGTAAATTCCGGAATTATTCTTATTAGTTTTATTGAAGACATGAAAGCGGAAGGTAGACCATTACTTGAAGTACTGGTGACAGCCTCTAGAATCAGGTTAAGGGCAGTGTTGGTAAGTTCACTGACAACAATCAGTGGCCTTATTCCAACTGCTTATGGTATTGGTGGATCCGATGCACTGCTAGTGCCAATGACACTAGCCATGGCATGGGGTCTCACAAGTGGGACGATTTTAACCCTAGTATGGGTCCCGTGCGCTTACGCAATTTTAGAAGATGTTAATGGGTTTATTGGTAAGATTTTTTCTAGAAAGAGTAAAGATGACCACGAGAACCCCCAACAAAACCATGGGACCGATATGAGTAAAGTAAGCTAATGACTACCAGCCAAGATACCAAGTCTAAGATCGTAAATACTGCAAGGGTGCTCTTTGCCAGGTACGGTTTTAATGGTACTTCGGTTCGTGACATCTCTGCAGAAGCGGGCGTAAACGTAGCATCGATAAATTATCACTTCTCTAACAAACAGGCATTGTTTTGGGAGGTTTTTAGAGCAGGTTACGAGCAAATAGAATCGGCTTTGATGGCGATCGAAAGTGAGAGTCTCTCGCCTGAAGAGACGACTGTGCAAGTTTTTAGAACCCTTCTAGCTAACTGGAAGGATGCTAGCAACACATTCCGAATCGTACTTTCTGGTAGCCTACCTGAAGCCGACTCGAACATGCGAAGCTTTTGCGAGGGGAAAATAGGTCCTCCTGGTGTGGCGGTTTTAAAGTCAGCCATTACCAGAAAGCATGGCGAACTCCCGGAAGCTGGTCTTACCTGGGCATCTCATACCATCTTTAGTGCAACTATGCACTGGAGCCTAATTATGGGAACCGCTTATATAAAAGAGTTCGGTTCAAACCACGAGGTTTGTAACAAAGACCATATGGAGCAATCAGTAACTTCATGTGCTACTGCAATTATCAATCATTTATTAGCTAACAAAGAGCAGTTTGAATCATAGGGTTGTTGAAAAATCCCAATCTCTGCGTTGACAGTGTCGCTGTGCTGCTCGCTCCTTGTCGCCTTGACCTTGGGCTTTTTCAGTAACCTGTTAGAGAGCTCGGATACCAAACACCATCATTCGAAGGCACAATAGAAAAATAGTTGCTTTAAAAAGCCTCATAAACAAAACTTCTGACACACGATTAAGTAACTGTTTGCCAACATAATTTCCGAGAAAAACAGCTGCAATCATTAACGCGAGCACCACGGTATAAGGGCCAACAGAAAAGCCCATCAAAAAAAAGGCAACCACCTTCATCAAGTGAGTGAACACCTGACAAGCCGCTTTAGTAGCCACTAATGCCTCTTTTTTTAACCCCTCACTAACATAAAAAGAGGCAATCAACGGGCCAACCGCACCGACAATAAGGCCAAGAAACGAGGCTATAGCCCCAACTCCAAGCCATTTACCTGGAAAGTCGTAGAAGAATTTAGGTTTTGGTAGAAAAGTTATCGAGAGGATAAAACACGCCAAGCCAATCTTATACCACGACTCTACTATGCTAAGGGTAACCTGAGAACCGATAGCCACACCGACGATAGCCCCAGCGGCATACTGGCAAGTGATCTTACGATCAAAGTTCTGAAAGCTATAAAGCACCCTCGAGGCATTGCTTCCAAGCTGCACCAGACCGTGAAGGGGTATTAATACCGCGAGAGAAAAGTACTGAGCCATCACAGCCATCAGTAATATTCCCCCGCCCATTCCAATCGTTCCAGAAACCACCGAGGTAAGAAATGCAGAACCGACTAGAACAACAGCTGATTGAGTATCCATATCCGCCTAGTTACAGCATCATTGACTAAAACTTGTAAGCACCACCCAGGACAAGCCGCATTAGTTTAATCTCATGATCAACCGACTCACCTAAGCCATTTTTGCCATCGCCAGAGCCCTGTAAATAGCCTAAACCAATCTTACCCTCAAACCTCTCGTCAATAGTATGAAAATAGGCTGCATCTAAGCTAATAGAGGAAACAGTCGCGGTACTAGCTGCAGTATCGTCATCGTGATAATCAGGTTGATAGCCAAGTAAACCAGTCAAACGACCAGTTTGGGTGTAAAAAGTACCACCAACAGCAAACTCAAGTATGTCTTTATAATCTTCATTGAGCTTAGAGTACCTACGGTGCTCAACTTGGCCGATTACTGTAGCATCTCGCGCTAAAAACTTCTCGGCACTTACAATGAAATAACCTTCTTGTAGAACTGCAGCGCCTGCTTCTACAATCCGAACTGTAGGGCGGTAAGATACGCCTAATTCAAGATCACCGGGTATATAGTAAATAATAGCGGGCTCGACTCGGTTGTAACTCTCGCTAGACTTTACGCCACCATCTTTATCTTCCTCTTCATTAGCTTGTAAGGACAGCCCAGCCACTAAATTGGGCATGATCTGATAGGCGGCCCCAATCGCCATCTGACTAAATGAGGACTCTACTTTACTACCGCTCTTATACTTAATATCAATATCAAAAGTCGAATAATTTGCCGACAACCATAGGTTTGGGCTGACATGCGCAACAGCTAAAACATCTACGCCGTTACCGTCGATCGATTTGGTTTCAGATTTTATAGTGTCAGATTTACTAGATGCATCGCCAGATATAATATGTTGGTAAGAGCCCTCAATCCTAGCTGAGCTAACGCGGTAAATAGTAGCAGGGTTTCTCTTCCAATATCCTAAAGTGAAGCTATCCGAAAAAGGGCTGGGAGATGAATCTTGAAGCTGTAAGCTAGGTCCGCTTGCACCCATATCGTCATCATAACTCTCCGCACGGTAACTATCAGATGCGGCCAAGGCCTTCTCCAAGTCGACCATCTGTCCTAAGCGAAGCTTCTTAACTCCCTTATCGACGTCAACTGTAAGCTGATTACCCCGCTTCTTAGTCGCTACTCCAGAAATTGCTCCACGGCGACCTAACTTGACCTTAACTACATCACCACGCTTCATCTTCGAAGCTTCTTTGGGACTCAATTTAAGGATAATTTTTTGGTTCTTTTTGAGCACTCTGTGTACCACCGCAGCGGAACCACTTGTCGCTACAAATAAACCAAGACTAACTGTAGTTAACATCAACCTACTAACCATTTCGCTCTCCTTCTCTGGTCAATTCCAATCAGGTAAAGGACTGTAATAAGAACTAACTAAGATGTCTATCTTTTTTGCACAAAGCTCAGCTATCGTATTCGACTATTAATGGGGCATGGTCTGAGAATTTTTTCCTAGTATATATCGAAGCTTTAGCCACTTTATTGGCGAGCCCCGGGCTTATAAATTGATAGTCTATCCGCCAACCTACATTGTTCTCTCGGGCGCGACCACGGTTAGACCACCACGTGTACTGCTCCTCGCGTTGATCCACCACACGAAAGGCATCGACAAACTTCAGCTCATCGACCACCATATCCATCCACGCTCTTTCTTCAGGGAGGAAACCTGAGTTTTTCTGATTAGAGCGCCAGTTCTTGATATCGATCTTCTTGTGAGCGATATTCCAATCGCCACAAATAATATATTCCCGACGTTTTTTTCTAAAAGAACTCATAAGCTCTGCGAAGTGATCTAAAAACTCATACTTTTTATCCTGCCTTACCGTGCCCGAGGTTCCCGAGGGAAAATACGCAGATATAACGCTATAGCCCTTAAAATCTAGTTGGAGATAGCGACCCTCTAAGTCCATTTCCTCAAGTCCCATCTCTCTAACAACCTTTTTTGGCTTATCACGAGCATACATTGCTACCCCAGCGTAGCCTGGTCTTTCAGCTGGATGTAAAAAGGTGTGGTAACCTGCAATCTCGAGCGCCTCTTTTGGAAACTGATCCTCTCTGGCCCGGATTTCTTGGAGGCATATCACGTCCGCTTTCTGTCTCTTTAACCATGGAATAAACTCTTTTCTAGTCGCAGACCTTATCCCGTTCACATTACAGCTGATAATCTTCATCGTCACTTCCTGGTAATCTCCTTTTCTGGGACAGCTAGTTGGAGACAAAATAGCTCAACCAGCCAAAGTTAGACAACCATATTTGCCATGATTCTGCCCACTTTTAGGCCTCGACCACTAACAAAGATCGCTATAAATTCAACCAGTTGAAAAAATATGCAATTCTCATCCTGTTCTCATCTAGATTATTTTAGTATAGATATATTACTAACAGACTAATAAAAAAGTCTGTTAATTTTAAAATACCTTTAAAAAGGAGGTTTAAATGAGAGTATTACTAGTCGAAGATGATATGCCTTTAGCAAATATGTTACTAAAAGTTCTAAGAGAGGAGTCATATGCCGTCGATCACGCACCGGACGGACAAGAGGCCGAATGGCTCGCCTTTGAAAACCCATATGACATCATAATCTTAGACCTAATGCTGCCAATCAAGGATGGGTTGACAGTACTAAAAAATATCAGGGATGCGGGTATTTCAATTCCGGTTCTTATTCTTACAGCCCGAGATACTAGAGATCACCTAGTCGAGGGTCTCGACTGCGGCGCCGACGATTATCTAACCAAGCCGTTTAGTATCGAAGAACTGCTAGCTAGAATGCGTGTACTACTTAGAAGAAAGAGAAATAACCACACCAGTGCGACATTGAAAGCAGGTCCAATCGAAGTGAATACCGCACGCAAGGAAATCACCTACGAAGGTGAACTGGTAGACTTCACGACCAAAGAGTATGCTTTGATGGAGTATTTTGTTAGAAATGCCGGGACAGTTGTAAGCCGAACTCAGATTTCCGAGCATGTCTGGGACATGAACTTCGAACCTAGCTCTAATGTGGTGGACGTTTATATGGGGTACCTTAGAACGAAAATCGATAAACGTTTTGGGACCAGTATTATCAAGACAGTTCGTGGGCACGGATATATGCTAGATATTCCTAAGGAAACACAAAACCTCTCGGCAGTAAAAAAAGCACCACCACCGGAGTCTCATGTTTCTTGAACGAATACCTGTTAGATTCCGGTTATCGTTAGGCTATGCCATCTGGATGGCGCTGCTTTTTGTAGGAATCGGCTGTGGAGTTTATAAGTTAGTCCAAAGAAATTTAGATCAGTCGGTGGATGCAGCTCTTATTGCATCCGCCGAGTCTCTTCGAAGCGCTCGAGCGGCTATCAACTACCGGTCTCCATTTACCCAATCTTTTTTACGTGAGTTTTTTGGCAAAGATCATATCCGACCATATGCTCAACTAGTAGATCTCTCGGGTCGTGTTAGTGCCAAAACACAAAATGTTAGAGTAAGCCTTCCCGTGACACCTTATGCGATTCGTCGGGCAGAGCGAGGTTTATCAACCATCGAGTCTGTTCAGCGTCACAGCATGCCACCTCTAAGACAAATCACTATGCCAATTATGCGACGCGGCAAGTTTACAGGTGAGCTCGTGCAAGTAGGGGCACCACTTGATGCCACCTACCGAACTCTAAGAAGCATAGGTTTTATGTTATGGTTGGTACTTCCTATCGGACTTGGCCTCTCGATTATATTCGGATACCTACTAACCGCTTGGTCTTTAAAACCAGTTGTTAACATAACTCGGACGGCGGCTAAACTTGGAAGCGATGACTTAAATGTGCGGCTCAAACTCCCAGCGGCAAACGACGAGATCAGAGAGCTTTCAAGTACCTTTAATAGTATGCTAAATCGACTGCAGGATACTTTTGGCAGAATGAAGCGCTTCGCAGGTGATGTTTCGCACGAACTTCGGACACCATTGACGGTCCTACGCGGAGAAGCAGAGTTCGCATTGCGCAAGGAACGGGATCCCAAGAGTTACCAGCAATCTTTAGAAACTATCGTACGCGAGTCGCAAAACATGACCTCGATCGTAGAAGATCTGCTACTGCTAGCGAGGGCGCAAAGTAAATCAGTCGCAATGGAGTGGGAGCTGGTCGATATCGATCAGTTTATTGACCCGCTCATTGAATCTACCCAGTCAGTTTTAGACGAAAAAGCTATCACACTAAAGGTTTCTCAAGATATCGCCCAGGAAAACTCAACGTTTTACACATCACATGGCTATTTAAACTTAGCCCTTAAAAACCTACTGCTGAACGCAATCAAACACTCGCCCAGCGGCTCAGAAATTGAATTTAATATTATCAGCTCCAGAGAGACTCTGACCTTTGAGGTAAAAGATCACGGAGAAGGAATCCCTAAAGAGTCGCTACCTTACATATTTGATGCATTTTATAGAGCCGATACTGCTCGTAATCGCGGGAGCGGTGGCATAGGCATTGGCCTAAGCTTGGCACAAGCATTAGTCTTGCTACACAATGGCAAGGTCGAAGTCGAGTCAGAAGTAGGATCTGGAACTACATTTACAGTATCTATTCCCAGGCAGAAGCCCTGCCTTGAACTCACCAAGAAAGACGAAAAGCATGTGCAGTCACTTAAAGAATAGGTTGTAAAGAATCTACTAGAACTGTAAAAAATTGGGACTCAAGGTTTAAGGTAATCTGACAGCGTATGCTGGCACTTCCTTTTTTGTAGATTTTAAAGACTATCCGTCAAGCATTTCTATTTTGAATTTCTGTTCACACTGGGTTTTGCTAGTCAGTCTGCAGCCAGTCGTTTTGTACCAACGGGTTTCGCCATTTTGATGAAACCGTTCACCGCTTAGTATATCGTGACTTACACCATTCAACGATTTGCAGAGCCGACTGTTTCTGACATCCCCAACCTCAATCTCTGGTGAAGAACTGTCTTTGGCAACGAACTGAATAGGTAGCGGAGGAGTAACTTTGTAATAGTTCTTAGTGCAAGTACAGCATGTAGAAGGTATTTGATAGCCTTTCTTTACAGCCCTTCTGAGAAAGTCACGGTTCTCAGAGTATTGAACATTTGAGTAGTGTGACTCTTGTCGCTTTCTCCCATCAACCCCTCGAATGAAAGCTCTGCTACGTGTTACTGCGACACCACCAATACTCTTTCCAGAAACCAATAAGGGACCACCACTGTCTCCTGGCAAGGGCGAAACTTCTTCACCTACTTTTGCAACGTTACGTTTATCTCCCTTCTTGTACATTTCACCAATCACGACTATCCGATTGTGCTTAAATGTATGGATTGAATTGCTGCCGGACCTCTTAATTCCAGCCCCTATCCGTTTCTTACCTGCATGATTTTGGTCGGTGGCGCCGTATCCGACCAATGTAACTCTATCCCCAGAATTTAAGGGTTGGGTAGCAAGGGACATCGTATGCGAAAAGGCTGATGAAAACTCTATAAGAGCTATGTCCATAGCAGATGTTTTGAAGTCATTGTCATCACACACAAATTTTCTGTTCAAGTATGCTCTAACCGCTGGTTGCTCAGGTTTGGTATCATGGGACTTAACAAGGTATATTTGCTTTCCACATAGACAATGAGCTGCTGTTAGAGCTACCTTTGGCCCGATAGCTATAGCAGTACAAAATGGCCCAAGGCTCACGTACATAGCCAACCCGA
>JANQHA010000222.1 GCA_028282865.1 Oligoflexales bacterium | reverse complement strand
ATAAGGCTTCTACCGGATACGACACAACGTGGTCTTGAGCTGGTTTTTTCTGAATGTACTTCTGATCAAGCTTAAAACTTAGATGAACCTGACCGCCATAATTTGCAATATCAGGGTTAATTTGATCACGCATACTTAATACAACGTCCACCGCGCCAATTTCTGGCCGCTCAACCATTTCGATATAAGATACCGGCGATCTAAACTCACTAGAGTCGATATCCCGCCGCATCTTTCGGCGTAGTTTGGTCTGGTGAAACCTAACGGTGTATACGTCGGAGCCAGCCGTGTAGTCCAAAAACTCAACCTGTGGTCGTCCTTTAGTAATCATTTTTATATGAAGCTGACCATCATCTTCCTTATACTCATACCCTACCCACCACAATGACCCAGGCGTAGGCATCAGATCTTCGGCGCCGCGGGGCGTGACCTCGCTGCGAGTGATCGCGACTTTAGGTGCAGGATCACCCGCTGCAGGTGCAGCGGTATTAGCAGCCGCGGTACCTTCTACAGGTGCTTTATCCTCTAACAATAATTCCTCTTGGACTGTCGATTCATTAGTTTGAATTAGAGCCTGCTGTATTATTGGCGCATTTACGGCAGCATCACTACCAGATACAGCATCTTCTAGCATCTCGTTATTGTCAGCTGCAGCCACATTCGCAGAGTTTACAGGGCCCAACTCATCATCAACGCTATTGATCTGATTGGAGTTCATGCCGTCAGCGAGGTCAAGAGGACTGTCGCCATCTTCATAGTTCTGCGTTACATCGTAGTTATTAGCATCATTATCCGCCTGGTAATTACCGACCGCAAAGTCCGTTTCTTCTTCTAGAAGCTCGTTTTGATCGTAACCATCGTCGACAGTGGTGCAAGAGACCAGAGCCATGACAAACAAAGGTATACAAAATTTCATTAGGGTCATAACCCCTCCTCATTGCTATTAGCAGGTTTTGCTAATATTGCTGCTTTGTCAGGTGTAGTTGCAGAGCCATTTTCGCTAGATGAACTTCTACTGATGACTTCAGTAGTATTTTCAGAAGAATCAGCCTTTTTTTCATAACCGAATTTCAGCATCATGTCGGTAAATTCCCTAGACCCATCACTTCGAAATTTATACTGCCGGGTAAAAACTCCTTTATCAGTGATGTCCTTAACTTTACCTGAGGGACCTATAGGGTCATCGACCGTAGCGATGATACCTTGACCGTCTTCAGTTTGGATAAGTGCATGCTTGGTGCCATCATCTAATTCCCAAACTCCAGCAACGGTTAATTGATCTAGGCTGACCTGCAATGGGCTAACAATAGGAATTTCTTCCGATGAGATAACTTCTGGTTGAATCGACGGTGGCGAGAACGGGTCAGGCTTGCCAAAAGAAGCATACCGATACTCACCATTAGGAACCACAATATCTTCGATAATAACTCCACCTGTAATATCTGAGCCATCAACTGCGACTGGAGCAGATTGCCAGTTGGATATCTCAGCTTCACTATTCGCCAGTACAAAAAAGACCAGGACCAAGACAGGCCAGTGCTGTAATTTTGCTATCGACCTATTAAAAATCATAAATCTCCAAGTCCTATACTTTTAAAGACGATCATCTTGGCATTGGAACTAATCGTGATTCCCGAGTCACCAGACTTAACAACTTTGAGCGACTTATCATTGTCATTTTCGAGAGTTTTATACTCGACATCTCTAAGGTGAACTAGATAACCCAAATGCAGCAATGAATCATAAAATTTAGTCACGGCAATGAAAGTTCCTTCGACTTCTAGTTTTACCGGATGCTCCTCGTATTTTTTCTCGGTCACCTTTTGGGGTTTATTAGGTTTTGCTTCTGGCTGGGGTCCGTCGGGCGTAACCACTACATCTCCAGGCAAAAGTGACACCCCACTATTCATGCTCGGATCGAATCGACGGATAACCACGTCTAATTCTTTTGCGACCGAAGCTACCTCTCTTAAAACTTCATCAATGTTAAAGTCAGAGGGCAAAATAACTTTAATCTCCGCGAGCTTCCGCGATGCTTCAACAATCTTTTGTTTCAAAGCTGGTAGGTCCCTTTTTTTCTTAAGAGCTCTAGTGTGCTTTTTCTTTGCCAAGTTTAGTTGGCTTTCTACTTGCTCGATTTCACCTTCAATTCTCATGACTTCTTCACTGTAAAAATATAGAGGATAAACAACCCCCAAGCCCATCAAGATTATTCCACGCTTGATCCAACTTGCTTTTTGGTACTGTTCAATTCTTTCTTCAAACGCCATGCACTATCCTCACAGTCCGGCAGTAGAATTTGACTTTGATAAACTCAGTTTGTTAGATACGCCCATCAAAACTTCAGGCTTCAAAAGCGGGCGTGATTTATATTCCAGTATCAAATCAAAGCTAACAATCTCTTGGTTTTTGACATCACCAATAGGTTTAAGCCCTAAATCCGTCCATTGAAGGTCAATTTTATTAAAATAGACCAATGTTCTATAATCACTTGGATCAGCATCCTGTGTTTGGGTGGCACGCAAAGCCGTTATAAACTCAGCCACAATCAAGTTATCCATAGCATGCCCAGTGATGTGGATCTGACCACCTTTCGTATTACTTCCAGTAGAAGTACTTTTATCAAGGCCTTTAAATCGAAACCCATCAAACCAGACACCAGCAGGTTTTAGGTTTTGCAAATGCTCCACAGCAATAATTGGCTGATACTTCTCGACCTTAGAGGAAGATATATCGCCAACCCCGGCTAGTTTAGATTCGATCATCTCTAGACTAGCAAACTCGGCGTCATATGCCTTCACATCTTGGTCTAGCTCCGCGGTGCGACTTTCGATAGTGATAACCTCCGACTGGAGAAGTTTCTTATCCTCCTCAACCAGTCCCAATAAATATTGCGAAGAAAAATACCCAGACACGCAGATAACGACCACGACAATCAAATCGGGCACGTACCATAGTGGGTTCTGAAGTTCTTCTTCAGGTGTTAGGTTAATCTTAATCAATCGCCACACTCATATCATTTATCATCATTAATCCTTCGCATCGCAAGACCTAGCGCGACGCCGAAAAGATGACCTTGCATTAGAATATAATCAACCTCAAACTTCTGAGGATTCACCGATATATTATTAAATGGGTTAACCGCCTGGACAGGCGCTTGAAGTGTCGAGGCCAATAAAGCGTCCAGCCCCATAATTCTAGCACCTCCACCCAACAAACAAACTTGAGATATAGCATCCTGCTCGTTGGACTGCTCAAAATAGAAGTTTAGAGCTTCTTGCACTTCCGAAACCAACACCTCGTTCAAATCAGCTAGTACACGTTGCATCTCTTCAGGCGCACTTACACTACCCTGGTTGATGGAAATCTTAAGCGTCTCGGCGTGGTCAAAATCAAGCCCCATGTTCTGCGTAATCTGCCTTGTATATTCATCACCACCGATTTGAATATTTTTTCGGTACATATACTGACCGTTCTTAAGTAGGATTAAACTCGAGGTTTGTGAGCCGACATCAAGCAGGACGGTTAAACTTCCTTCAGTCGGATAGTTATATTCAAACATATTTGCGACACACAGCTCGGAGCAATCTACTACACCGGTTCGAAGCCCACAGTTGCGCAGCAAATTTATCTGTTGATCAACCACATCTCTCATAGCTCCAACTAGCAGTACCGACTGCAGCCCAGTTGATGGAGAAGTCTCCAGCACACGGTATCGAAAATACAAATCCTCCATATCGTGCTGAAGGTGTTGGTCAGCCAGCTCATCAATGATTTCTGCAATGGGTCCTTCGCCCATTTCAACCTGCACACGTTTTAACTCAATGCTCTGGCCAGAAATAGCAATTGCCGCGCGTCTACCGCGTGGGTCAATCTTAAGTTTTTCAAGCAAATGTAACACGGCTGACTCCACCGCCTCTTCGTTATTTATGACGCCATCGGCTATCGCATCTTGGGGTAACAACTCCAAACCTAAAGCTTTAAGTTTGTGAGAACTGGTAGACCTCGAAAGCTCCGCTACCTTTACTGCAGATGGACCGATATCAATGCCCACCAATGGTAGAAACGGAAGTGTCATGACAATTCTCACCCTGATTTTTTTATACGTTCTTGGTTTTTAGGGCGGAAATCTACCTATTTAGGCAGACGAACCCCTGTATATATTCTTTCACTGCACCCCTTGTGAGTCAACGCGTACAGCGGTGCTTCACTAGATACAAATTGCCCAATCTTGAAACAGAGATCTTCAATTTATTTAAGTAAAAATCGAATTACCAAGCGAAGCTTATTAGGCAAAAAGTACCTAGGTCAGCGATTTTTCAAAAAGCCTTTGAGCTGTTCTTCAAGACTACCAACGGGACTAGAGTCGTTAGCTTCGGAAGGTGAGGAGCTGGAAAACAGGGCATCGAGCTTAGACTTAGCACTATCAACTTCTGAATTATCTTGGCTTCGATCGGCAATCGGAGTGAAATATTCACAGAAATTAGATGCTTCCTTGTCCTGGACCCATTCTGACTGCGATTCCTTGCACTCGTGATGGAAGTTTTTATCGTAAAGAGTGCAGTTCAAACACACATGGGCGTCCCAGTTACACTTCGGACACTCGGCCCTACGCTCTAGCGGTGGTTCATAGGACCATATATGATGACATTTATAACAGCTGAGTTTTTTCATTTTATAAACCTAAACAATTACTAATAAACCCCAATGATAGCGTTTATGCTTGAAATTTTAGCATTGCTCCCTACCCTTACTACAACTATAAATAGTAATATCCTAGAACTTTTTCTAAATTCGCGGTGAGGATGCCTTATGCTATGCAATACGATTCTTGATTCGATTGGCCAAACCCCTCTAGTTAAGCTTCAGCGGGTAGGCAGCCATCTTGACTGCCAGATATACGCGAAATGTGAGTTTTTTAACCCAGGTGGCTCCGTAAAAGACCGTATTGGCTATCAAATGGTGATCGATGCTGAGAAAGAAGGCCGGATCCGTCCAGGCGACACTCTGATAGAGCCTACCAGCGGGAATACTGGTATCGGCATTGCGTTAGCCGGGGCAGTAAAAGGTTACCGAGTTATCATCACCATGCCTGAAAAAATGAGCCGTGAAAAGCAAGTAGTGCTCGAAGCTTTGGGCGCGGAGATTATTCGAACACCGACCGAAGCAGCTTGGGACGCACCAGATAGTCATATCAGCATAGCCAATAAACTTCAAACCGAGCTCCCAAACGCTCATATTCTAGACCAATACAGTAACCCATCAAACCCAAATGCCCACTACACTCATACAGCCCAAGAAATTATCGACGATTTAGCTAGCGAATCGATCGATATGGTCGTCATTGGCGCTGGAACTGGCGGAACTATCACAGGCATTGCTAAGCGACTAAAGGAGCATAACCCCGATATCAAAGTTGTAGGTGTAGATCCCGTTGGCTCTATCTTAGCAGGGGGAACCGAGGTAGGTTCTTATAAAGTCGAGGGCATCGGTTATGACTTTATTCCAGATGTTCTCGATCGTACCGTGGTAGATGAATGGGTTAAGACCAATGACCAGCAGTCGTTTTTACTCGCCAGACAACTCATACGCGAAGAAGGAATACTCTGCGGAGGCTCCAGTGGTTCGGCCATGTATGGTGCACTAAAAGCCGCGACCGGCTTAAGAAAAGGCCAAAACTGTGTGGTCATCCTAGCAGATGGAGTTCGTAACTATATGAGCAAGTTTGTCGACGACAAATGGATGGCGGATAACCGTTTTTCTGGCGCCGGGCTGCTTCCTGGGACCGTTTCAGACCTACTCACCGACAAGCCAAAACTGCCGCTAATCACAGTTAAACTCGATGACAGTATCGCTAACGCTATCGAGCTTATGCGAAAAAAATCTATTTCTCAGCTCCCAGTACTTTCCGAGGGTAAGATCGTCGGCGTGATTACCGAGCTGGCGCTTTTAACCTCGCTATCGTCCCATGACGACGTTAATACAATGAGCATCTCAGCGGTGATGGATCGGTCGGTGCCTACGGTAAGGGCTAACACGCCGCTAAACTCGCTCCAGGAAGCTCTTTTAACCCATGGGCGTGCAATCGTGGTAAGCGAGAGTAAGGAGCCCATCGATATTATCGCTAAAATTGATTTAGTTGAGTGGGTTTCGAAGTTAAAGGCTTAAAGTAAATCATGCCCAGCCGCAAACTGCAGTGCTGGGCATATTCTTATAAACGCCTCATAGCATCTTCTTAATATGAGCAGCAATCTCGTCGTACTTGTGGCCACCCATGTACCTCTGGTTATTTATGTATATAGCTGGGGTGCCGGTAACTCCAATACGGTTGCCCTCTGCTTTGCCTCTATTTACGTAACTGTTCGCTTCAGCTGACTTAGCACACTTTTTAA
>JANQHA010000208.1 GCA_028282865.1 Oligoflexales bacterium | reverse complement strand
ACTAGGGATAAGCTAACTTGTCGTAAAGTCAGTGCAGCCACAGTAAATGCAATTGCCCCAAAATCGGCCTATATAAACTAAATTTAGAATAATTATTAGAAGCCTCGAATCTTGGGTTCGGGGCTTTTTATGTTTCGTCGGAGAGCTTAAAAAACTGCATAGCGAAATGGTAAACCTCATCTCCTTTACCGCAGGCAGCGTACTTATTTTGAATATGAAGCCGAAACTTATACAGCTCGTTTTGTACCTTTGCTATGTCACTCTTATTAATGGTAAAGGTATTTGAACCAAAATAACGATCTGAAATAGCTTGTGTGTGAATAGCTTCAGAAGCCAGGTCCATCATTTCAGCATGAAACTGCCTTCCGGCTGCGGCTGGCACTCCTTCGCTAAACACCTCGAATTGACTATGGACGGACTTTAGACCAGATTCGGTGTTCTTAAGAACTCCCAATTTTTTCAACTTGTCCAGTGATGCTTTAGCCTGTTTCGGAGTGATTTTACCGCCCAAGCGTGATGAAACCCACTTCGGGTCCGCCGATGCATCAGGAAGGTTGAGAAGTTGTGTGATAGCCAGATTGTACCATTTAGAAAGAGCTTCTTTCGCGTTAGCAGCGATCACTATTTGTTCAGGGGGTGGTACCAGATCTTTCATACTTTTTAATAGCTTCGATTTTGCACCGGTAGATTTTGTCCTATCGAGCTCTATCATATAAGTGGCATAGCTGAGTTCATTGTCATTTAAGCATAGAAAAGCGTTGAGTCGCTGTAGCATATCGTGGGTAGCTATCCTCCGTCCTTTGATCAGGTCTGTGAGAATCGAAGGTGACTGAAGTTGGCAGATTCGGCAGATATATCGATAGGAATACTTTGAATTTTCTACCTTTTTTTGTTTTAATACTGCGAACAGATACTTAGAAAACTGTTTATAGTCATAGATAGAAATCATTGTTTTCACCGGCTTTGCAATTGTCTTGGTTATAGTGTATTAGTTCCAAAAATAGGCTCCTTATCACGCTTACGGTGAAATTAGTACAAGGATTTTTAAATTATTATTTTGAAAGCAATTATGAAATTTACGGTGATGCAGTTACTAATCTGCTCTAGTTTATCAGTCCTAGTATCTTGCAGGGCATCGCTAGAGCCAGCTAGTGAACTGCGCCGAGAAGGTGCCGGGGTAGGTAACACCGCTGGTTATGGCCGTGGTTGGTATCAACTAGCCTGGTTTTTAGAGAAGAATGGCACCGCGGTGCAAAATAACAAAACCGTTAAGTACTGTGTTGTTGGCGACAATACTAAAGCTTACCTTTCGACAATCAATAAAAGTATTAAGCCTTGGGTTAGCGCTGTTAAGAAACTATATCTCAACTCGCCGAGAGATCGTTATCATTTTGTAACATCTTTTGAACAGGTAATTAAATGCTCCGATGCTCAGCTTGAAATTCGGTTGGCGCAGAAGCCAACTGGGGTTGAAGCTACCGATGGATCTGGAGTTTATGTACTCAAAAACAAGAAGCCAGTTACCGACAGTAATTGGTCTGGGGGTGTCGTTTATATTTCTGCAGATTATTTAGACTTAAAAAAGTCTAATAAGTTTTATCGGGCTATGCTTCAGAGTTGGGGTCATGTTTTCGGTACGCGAGAAATTTCTGGAACCGTTATGGGTAAAGACTACCTGGAGGGTAGGCGACCAGGACTAGAGGTGTCCGGAATGATCACTCCGGCAGATGTACTGGCCGCTAGAGTTAAAGGCCGAGAAGGGTGTAAAAAAACTAAGGACAATGAGTTGTTTGCAAGACCGCTCGAGACGCCGAGTGACTATTGTCTGTACTATGCGGCAGATGAGGAAGTAGACGATTTTGATGGGAGTCACTAAACTCACCATTGGTAAACTACCACTATTACTAATGACCGGTCTTTTTTTCTCGACATGTCAGTCAAGACGTTTGTCTCATTTTCAGGCCGTCGATCAATCAAACCACGCGGCTTGGTTCACCAAGTCTACTATGTTAGGACGCCAGTCTATCAAGGCTTGTATTCTTAATGATAGATCTGGGTTTTCTGATAGCTATGCGCTTGGTGAAGCTGTTAAAGAGACTTTCTACCAATGGATCGGTTACATTGATGACAAGAATGTCGAAGATGGCAACGCTAACGACGCGTTTATTCGAGACCTTGTATTGCAGGATGACTGCGAAACTGCAGATTTAAAGATTGTTTTTGGCCCTCACGACACTGAGGCGCTCGGTCCTATTGTCCCTGAGTTATCTTATGCCAGCGTTTTTCCAAAGCAAAGGATCATGTGGATCACTGAACACGGTGAGAACCTCCTTGCCAGGTCCGATGGTCATTGGCGTCGGTTAAACTACCGCGACCCTTATATGCTGCGTTTGGTTCTGATGCATGAGTGGGGACATATTTTTGGCAACCGTCATGTTCCCGGAACGATTATGGATGAATCCGTTCTCGATTTTCAGATACATGCCTTGGCGGAATCTTCATTCCTTAATACTGATCAAAGAAAGTTTATTTTTGACAGAACCCGAGGCAAGATTGACTTTACCCGTGAGCTTTATTTTAGCGATCCATTGAAGTTTAATGAAAAAATAATTTCTACGCCTGACTTTCAAAGTCAATATGACATTCGGATGCGTCACATAGGAATTGATGATAGCGCAGTTTTATCGAGTCGATCTCTAAAATTTAATCATATTCTCTATGATGTTAAAGCTACAAAACTACATAGACGACCGTTACCTCAGTGGCCAGATGCAGAGGTTTTCATTCGCAAGAATACGGTAAAAAAATTATACCACCAGACTGCTGAAATCACTGCAAAGGTGTATGGAATTCATGCTGAAACCCGTATTTCTAGAAATGCAGGCTCGATCAATATGCCTCGTTTTTTTATTAGTTATAGATGTCCGGCGTATACCAGGCATGATGCCGCCTGTGATTTGATTGCTGGAGAATGGGCGGATCAATGCAAAAGAGCTTTAAATTATCAAATCTTTTATTATACCGACGTAGCTGATGTTTTGAAAACTGAAGGAATTTTTAATAAGGATGATCTGGCTAATTATATTCTAAAGACTATGATTATCGAACCTACATGTGGTGAAATGATAGAAAGCTCCGGGGGTGATCGCCTGAGGTATCCTCAGTCTGTAAAGCTCAGAAATCAGCTAGCTAAGATTCACCGCTACTCCAGTTTCAATATTCATAAATACTCAGGGCCAAGATCTATGAAGCCAGATACCGATGATGATCGTAGAAGCCAGGGCAGATATATCAAGCTAAAACACGTATCTAATTCGCCGTTTCAAATCGACCTTAACAGGTTTCGAGAGCTATGTTGGTTTAATAAAAAATCGAACGCTGAGGCCGCGAAGAGTATTTGTACTTATCAATCTAAAAAAACTGATTTGATGTATCTGCATATTGAAGATTTTGACGGCAAAAAAAATTATCTTGCTCTTAGAAAGATATCTAGAAATATAAATGACTCTATACCGGCACACTTTACTAGCTACGAAGCTGATGTTGACTTTAAGATGTGTCGAAGAGGTTATGCTGGTTGTCATGATATGTCTCGCTTTATCTTAAAATTCGGTAGATTTCCCGATGCATACCCTGGTGAATCTCCGAAAAGTTATCGACATATTATGCTACTGGGTCAGCGAAAAGTTGGCAGCCAAGCATATCATATCGGCACACCTTATGATCTGTGCCCTCGCGATAAAGCTGAGATGGGCTGCTACAGTAAAGAGTCCCTTGGGCCTCAGTGATTATTTACTTTATGATACTAATTTTCCTGTTTCACCATTATTTAAATAACTGTAGATGATATGGTATTATCAACCTATCGGTCTTTTTTTGGCGTTGTCATAAGGAATTGATGTGAGCAAGCATAATGGTATTTTATGGATGATTTTATTTTTCGTTGCTTATGGGTCCTGTAGCAAGAAAGATGAATCGGACTCGCCGGCGACGACTGTAACAACGGTTGTTCATTCCGAGAGCGCCTATGTTCGCGATAGGGAGAAGTATATCCCT
>JANQHA010000138.1 GCA_028282865.1 Oligoflexales bacterium | reverse complement strand
AAACACGTCTATCTGAGCCTCAGGTTAATGTATCGCTTGGCTCAGCATATCTCGCAGAGCTCGACCGTTACTATAAGGGGTTCTCCCCAGCTGTTTATGCTGCATACAACGCTGGCGAATACGCGGTAGACCAGTGGTTGGCAAATCGAGCCCACTCAAACCCGATGATGTGGGTTGAGTTGATTCCATTTGGAGAAACTAGAAATTATGTGAAAAAGGTTTGGAGAAATCGGCAGATTTATCAGTTCCTTATTCAAAAACAAAAGAACCTTAAATCTTCTAGATTAGAGCGACTAGAGGTTGTCCCGGTATCGGGCTAATAAAAATCTGGTTCGATTTTCTTATTTAAAATAGATTTAAAGCTATAGAAATATTAGACTTTATAGATGTTTAAACCAGGTTGTGTCTTGGTGTTTTGTGTAGTATTTTTCCAGAATAATAAGGGGAATTTGTTTATGGCTGATTTAGTTAGTGAAGAGAATAGGAAAAAAGAGGCTTTTGGCTGGTTTAGCTTAGTTTTTATGATGTTTCTTTTTCCAGCACTATTCTTTGCAGTGGTATATCTTCCAATTGTGATGGGTTGGGCTCAGCGCTGGTGATGCATTCAGAGTTAATTGGTGATTCCCGAAAACTAGCTTTGGTCAGGCGGTTTAGTGTCGTGGCCGGGATGCTTGTAGTGGCGAGCTTCGCCGTTATGGTATTAGGTTCGCTAGTTCGGGCGACTGATTCAGGCTTAGCTTGCCCAGATTGGCCTATGTGCTATGACCAGGCTATTCCTTTTTTTAATCTCCAGATATTTCTTGAATGGTTTCATCGGCTGTTAGCTGGCGGCTTAAGCCTAACTTTTATTTATCTCGTATATTGGACCCTTAAGAGCAAAGTTTTACGAAAAATTTTTGGTGTTCAGGTAGTGTTAGCGCTTGTAGTTTTATCAGTTCAAGTGGTTCTTGGCGGCTTAACGGTATTGAAATTACTAGACCCGAAAATAGTGTCCCTTCACTTGATTAATGCTGTGTTTTTCTCTTCGGTTCTGATTTGGATGCACTTGAAGTCAGATTTCGTCGGAACTGTGCAGTCTTCTGTGTTCGCACCGTCAAAGTCTATTAAACACTTTTTTCTTGTTTTGACTTTAATGATACTCGTTCAGGTATTCTTAGGTGGTTTGGTTAGTAGTAACCGCGCTGGCTTGATTTGCCCTGACTTTCCTACTTGTTACGGGAGTTGGTGGCCGACGCATTCTTTTTTAGTGACTTTGCAGATGTCACATAGGTATCTTGGATACTTAGTGGCTCTTTTGGCTGCGATTTTACCTTTTGTTGCAATGGGCTGGGTTCGTTCGCCATGGACTCGTCGGGCGACTCGCATTATCCCTTTTCTAGTTTTATTACAAATCATTCTTGGGGTTGTAAACCTTTATTGGGCTATCCCGGTGTGGGCTTCTGTTGCTCATCTAGCTAATGCGTTGCTTATTTTCTTTTTAAGTTTTTCAGCATTTACGGAACTTTATTTATTAAGTAATAATAATACACACTCTGAAGACTCTAAGGGCGATGCTATTACAAATGGTTTCTCACCTGCGAATGTTTTGACTTCCGAGGAAAGGTAGTTTTGAAAGATTTCACCATAGATAGTATCACAGCGTCAAAAACCTCCGGTTTAGCGACATGGCGAGATTTTGTTCAGATGACTAAACCGACTATCTCTCTTTTAGTTGCGGTGACTACTTTGCCAGGTGTTTTGCTAGCCGCTGATGAGCTGCCAAAGCTTAGCTTAGTGCTGATTGTGTTTTTTGCTACATGGTTAGCTGCAGCCTCTGGAGGTGCTTTAAACCAGTTTGTTGATGCAGATATCGATAAGGAAATGAAACGCACTAGTAAACGGCCGCTTCCAAAAGGGAGGGTTTCATCAACTGTGGCGCTGCTATATGGGCTCACTCTAGGTGTTCTTGGCACTAGTATCTTATACGTTTACACGACACCGCTCGCTGCGGCGATATCGATTCTAGCGAATCTTTTTTACGTTTTGTTCTATACAGCTTATCTAAAAAAGAGGACTGTCCAGAATATTGTTATCGGCGGTGCTGCTGGAGCTGTAGGGCCATTGATCGGCTGTGCTGCTGTATCTGGCCAGCTCAGCTGGTCGGCTTGGCTTATGTTTTGGGTTGTGTTCTTCTGGACTCCACCTCATTTCTGGGCGCTGGCTATCAAGTATAAAGACGACTACGCGAGGGCTAATATACCTATGTTACCGGCAGTTAAAGGCTACGCATCGACTCGTCGCAGTATTTTCTTTTATACATTGACGCTGCCTCCTTTGTTTATTTTGATGTACTTAGATGGGGCCTATAGTGCGGTAGGTTTTGCTCTATCTCTTACACTAACATTTTTGTTTGTTTGGAAGGCCTTCCAGCTTTATTATTCTAGAGATAATAGCTTTGCTATGCCTGTTTTCCATTACTCATGTTTGTACTTATTGTTGGTGTTCGGGGTTATTGGACTTGACCGTTTATTTCTTCTTATGGCCTAAGAAGGTGCTATGTTATGGCAGGCAATAAGATATGTTACCTATTTTTTTGCTTAGTTTTTATTACGAGCTGCTTCAAGAATAAGGACAAGCTTTCAGCCCAGCGTGAGACTTATCTGGCTAAGAATAACGACCAAGTGATTCTGCGGATTAAAACCGAGGTTGCCCCAGAGCTTAAAGTAGAGTTTCGTAGCCTTGAGCAGGCTGTTTCCCTTAAAAAAGGTCGCAGGGAGAAACTGGCCTTTCAACTAACTAACAAGACTAATGAAGTTGAAAAAGTGGTGGTTAAAATGAGGGTTTTTCCAGCTTCAACTGGCCGGTGGCTGGTTTTTGAAAAGAATATGGAGAAGGTTTCACTTAGCCTGGACCCTAATCAATCTTTAATGTACGAGACGACTGTATTGCTGCAGCCAGCTATCAAGGGTGATATTGATTTTGTTAACTTAGATTTGACCTTAGTGGATGGCGATGCTATTTCAGTTTATTAGTGAAAGGTAGCGATTTTTTATGAAAGAACAAATAGAAGAAATAATTGAAGCTGAGATTAACCCCCAATTAGCTTTACACTCAGGGAGCTGCGAATTAGTAGATGTTGAAGATGGCGTGGTAACTATAAAGCTTTTTGGAGGCTGCTCCGGGTGCCCGTCTAGTGCGATTACATTATTCAATGGAATTACTCCAATTCTGAAAGAGAAGCTTCCAGATATTAAAGATGTACTTTTAGCTGAATAACCTCTCTTAAAGGATAGGCTTTATCTACCGATAGTTAAGAATATGCTTGGTAGGGAGTTGTTCGTGTCTTTATGGGGTACTAAGATACTGTTAATACTGGTGAGTTTAATAGTTTTATCTACTTGCCCTATAGCCTTTTCTCAAAACAATAACACGACTCCGCAGGCTCCTAAAAACGAACCTAATCCTTTAGAGCGGCTGCAGCTTGGCAACGAAGTCCCTCACCCTATTGAAGAGTACACATTTAAGATAACCGGTACTTGGAACGAGACTGTTTATTACACTGGTCAGGTGCCTTACTGGTCCTTTGGCAATGGACGCTATGAAAGTGGCGAGGTGGCAATTGGCAGCCCATTTGTGCCTAAAAAAGTACGCAAAGTCGGCGGTAGGCATTTCTATGGGTTTATAAAGAAGGAAAAGCAAGGTGATAAGGAAATTGATAAGGTTTACTGGGTAGATGGTAATTTTATCGAAGTTGTGTCAGCACCCTCCCCAAAGCGCAAGTAGCCATGGTATGAACCCAGCGGACTTTTTTTGTGTAGCCTAAGGACCGATTCGTGTCCAGCAACCGCTCCACTGTCAAATATTTAACCAGTTATACTCCTTAAATATTAGATAGTTAGGTGCTTGTTTGTTGGCATGGCGATTGCTTTTAGGTTTTTGAATTGGCTTTCTTGCCAATTCGTGCGGATGCTGTTTATATTGATGTAGCTGAGAAGGAACCCTTATGAATACTCATGACTCCCACTTTGACGCAAGCGAATACCTAGATCCTGAGCTTATAGAAGAGCTAAGTACTTTGCGCGAAATGCGTTTAGGCCTTGCTAAAAAACAGCTGAAGGAAGCTGAATCTACCATTGATCAATTGATCGACCGCGGGCTTTTACCCTCTAATGAGCGAAGCGAACTCATAGAGGAACTTAAAGATGAACTTAACCAAAAGATTGCAACTTTAAGTGATCGAGATAGCACTAGGTCTGACCAACT
>JANQHA010000097.1 GCA_028282865.1 Oligoflexales bacterium | reverse complement strand
AAAAATTATTGCGACAATAACCGGCTCTTCGTAACTACTTCATTATAAATTGGAACTTAAAGTCCGTAGATTTTCATCTTTTTTCTAAGCGTATTTCGGTTGATACCTAAAATTCTCGCTGCATGAACTTGATTGCCTCCAGTCCTACGCAAGATTTGGCCAAGTAAGGGCTTTTCAACCTTTGTCATGATGAGCTCATGTACGTTGTCAGGGTAGAAGGAGCCTAATTGATCAAAGAACCGAGAGATCTTAAACTCAACAACATCTTCAATAGAGTATTTGTCAAGCCTAGGCGCTAGCTCCGTATCGTCGTCAATCGCAGAACTTTCATTAGCAACGGGGGCTTGTTTACTCACATTAGAATTAAGTGACTCACTCGAATTTTGCATGAAAACCACTCTCCATAAAGTACAACTTCTAAGGGTAAGAAAGTTATGGTTCAACCGAGCCAGTTTTGTAGCAAGCCATTGAAACAAAGTCAATCGTCCATTGGAAAACCTGAGCTGTTTTTTGAAGCCCTTGATTATCAAGGGTTTTAGGGCTTTCTGGTAAAATAATTGACTCAGGCAGCTTCTACCCACTTTTCAATATGGTTAATTAGTTTTATCATTATAGATAGAACTTAAGAAAATCTCCCAAATTCAATTTAGGCGCAGCTGACTGTCCGCGGCGCCGAACTTAGCAAACATGTATGTGCATCTTTACTACAAGGGCTTGCGCTTCCTTTCGACTAAAGTTATTAGAATTTGTTGATAGAAGGAGGAGCTCTTTATGGAAGAAACGCATAATGCCAATGGCAACGAGGAGGCTTCTGGGCCACTGAGTGGAGACTCTGACGGCTCTGAGAAGAACGAAGCGTCAGACATCACAGAAGAAGCAGTGGATTTTGATGATAAGTTGAAAAAGGTGGCAGCTGAAGCCGAAGAATACAAAGATAAGTATCTGAGAGCGGTCGCAGACAACGAGAATTTACGTAGACGCTATGAGAAAGAAAAGTCCGATTTGCTGAATTACGGTTTAGAAAAATTTATGCAGGATATTTTGCCGGTGCTGGATAGTGTTGATAAAGCCTTACCAGGTGATCCAGATTCCGATTCGCAGCCGGTCGAAGCGGAGTCTTTGTTGGAAGGTGTTCGTTTGATGAGTCGGCTGCTAAAAGATACTCTATCTAAGCACGGTCTTGAGGCAGTAGCTGACGAAGGTGAGCAGTTTAATCCAGAGTTTCACCAAGCTATCCAGCGTATCGAATCACCAGATGTTGAAGAAGATATGGTCCAGCAAGTCTTTCAAAAAGGCTACTGTTTACGTGGGCGGCTAATACGCCCTTCTATGGTCAGTGTTGCCGTTCCCCAAAATGAGGCATAGGCCACTATAGTAAGAGATTTTTATATGAATGTTTCAAGGATTGCCAAAATCGGTGGGTAAAATTTGCCCAGGAGGGGCCCTTAAGGAGGTTAAGGGACCCTGGTTTCTAACCGATGTAACCCTTGGAAGGTAAGAGTTAAGCGAAGTTCTCGAGCGTAGGAGTCAAGGATGACAGAGCTAGATGAAAAACAGTTAACGGAGCCAAACCCAGAGCTACCGTTACTCCCTTTGAAAGATATCGTTGTCTTTCCGCATATGATCATTCCTGTGTTTATAAACGAGGAACTCTGCATTAACGCTGTTGAGCACAGTTTGGCTAATCATCGGAAAATATTTTTATCAGCTTTTAAAGTCGCTGATCAGGAGGGAGAAGGCCTCGATAGTGATCTCGAAGCTCCTTTTGACGTTTATAATACCGGAACGATTTGCTCGATCATGCGCACTCGAAAACTCCCTGATGGTCGGATGAAAGTTTTAGTCCAAGGACTTTCTAAGGCCAATATTCAGTCCTTGGTGAGTACAGAAGGCTTCCCTTCGGTGCGAGTTCAAGTTTGTAAAGAGCCAGAATTGGTTAACAGCTCATCAGAAAATGAAGCACTGATTAGAGTTGTTCGCGAAAACTTAGAAAAAGTAGTCAGTTTAGGTAAAGTATTGTCTCCAGATATCTTGATGATCTTGGAAGATATAACCGAGCCGGGACGCTTGTCAGATCTGGTAGCTGCAAACCTCGGATTAAAGGTTCATGAAGCCCAGTCAATCCTTGCTATTTATAGTCCCGCTGAAAGGTTAAAAAGGGTTCATGGGTTTTTATCTCGAGAGATTGAAGTTTATCAAATGCAGGTAAGAATCCAGGCTCAGGCAAAAGAAGAGATTGGTAAAATGCAGCGAGAGCACTATCTACGCGAGCAGATGCGCGCAATCAAATCTGAGCTTGGAGATACCGATGCTAAGGATGAATTGGATGAGCTTTGGCAAAAAGTTGAAAGGCTTCCGCTAACAGAAGAAGCGAAAGAAGAGTGTTCACGCCAGCTGCGAAGGCTTGAGCGGATGCACCAAGACACCAGTGAAGCAGCATTGACGAGAACACATGTTGAAACCTTGTTGTCCCTGCCTTGGGGAATTAAGAGTGAAGACAACCTCAACGTAAGTCACGTTAAAAGTGTTTTAGATGAGGACCACTACGGACTTGAGAAAATCAAAGATCGTATCATTGAGTATTTAGCAGTAAAGAAATTAAACCCGAACGTCAAAAGCCCTATCCTATGTTTTGTCGGACCACCTGGTGTTGGTAAAACAAGTTTGGGGCGGTCTATTGCAAAGTCGATTGGCCGGAAGTTTACGAGAATTTCATTAGGTGGGGTTCGGGACGAAGCCGATATTCGTGGCCACCGAAAAACTTACGTTGGTGCTTTTCCTGGCAGAATTATTAACGGAATAAAAAAATCTGAAACGTCTAATCCACTAATCATGCTTGATGAAATTGATAAACTTGGCTCAGACCATAGAGGCGACCCGTCATCAGCTCTTCT
>JANQHA010000597.1 GCA_028282865.1 Oligoflexales bacterium | reverse complement strand
AGTTGAGAGTCATTATGCCCATAAGCAGCGACGGCCTTACTTCGGGCACCGAAAACATCAAATAACTCTACATCTCTAACAACAGAATCCAGCAATTCCTTCTGCGACGAAACCGCTAATGCCACTAAATTTCGATTGGCTATAGTAGCAAACTGCCGAGACTCGATCGCGGAGTTCAGATAATACCCCGCATATAAGATAAACGTTAGGACCGGCACGACTATAATAAACTCGGTTGCAATACTACCTTTTTCAGATTGTAGCTCCATGCAGCTCTCCTTCTTCAAAGGTTATACCTGTAGCAGCTTCCAATGCGATTGACTGAGGTTGACCACCCGATAAAAAATCGCTTTAGCTATAGACTTATCCAATCCTAAATGATAACCATTCTCAATAACGTTTTCTCACTTGACCTAAACGCTTATATGAGGGCGATTTTTTGAGATTAAGCGAGCTACCCAAAGGTAAGAGAGCTAGAATATTATCTTATTCACAACCACTTACCGATATAGCTGGGCATACCAGCAGCGATGACGAGTGCATCCATGAAATGCTAGATTTAGGAATGGTGCCGGGTGCCCGAGTCGAGGTGCGCCATTTTGGGATGTTTGGTCGCGATCCAATTGCGGTTTTAGTTCGGGGTGGTTTAGTTGCATTGCGACGTATCGATGCATCAAGGATCGAAGTTGAGGAGATAGACGAGTGACAACCCAATCGTTGACGGTACTACTTGCTGGCTGTCCTAACTCTGGAAAGTCATCCTTATTCAATACCCTAACAGGCTCTAAGCAAAAGATCGGCAACTACCCGGGTGTAACTATTGAGCGAAAGTCAGGGACGATCACATCTAGCTGCGGCACCGATATCGAAGTCATAGACCTTCCAGGATCTTATAGCCTGCATCCAAAATCCATTGATGAAGAAATTGCTTTTAAAATACTCAATGAAGATCCATCTAGCTCTAAAAGCCAGCTAATTGTCGCGGTTGCAGATGCCACCAACATGGAACGAACCTTAAGCTTAGTGTTAGAACTGCAGACTCTAGGAAAGCCTATTATTATGGCGTTAAACATGATGGATTTAGCTATATCTAGGGGCATTAAAATCGACATAGCTAAATTGTCTCGTGAGTTGTCGGTACCAGTTGTATCTACTGTAGCCATTAAGAAAAATGGCGTATCATCGCTGTTGACCCACATAAACAATTTTATCGGTGAACAAACAACCCGCTCACAAGCAAAACCAAGCAAAACTCCGTTGTTAAAAAACGCTGCGGATAGGTTCATTGAGATCGACCGTATATTATCTATTTGCCAGTCCAAACCCAACATGGCAGACCTCTGGACTCACCGCATTGATAGGGTGTTGCTCCACCCAGTTTTTGGCGGTCCGATATTATTCTTATTATTATTGGTTATGTTTCAGGCGGTTTTTAGCTGGGCTGAGCTTCCTATGGTATTCATTGAGGATATTGTTGCTGCCACTGGATCTATGGTTTCATCTTTATTACCAAATGGGTGGGTGCAAAGCCTTATTGTAGACGGCATCATCGCAGGAGTCGGTTCGGTGCTGGTGTTCTTACCTCAGATACTAATATTATTTTTATTTATTTTAATACTTGAAAGCTCAGGCTACATGATGAGAGCTGCTTTCATTATGGATCGAATCATGGCTTCTATAGGCCTTCAAGGACGATCATTTGTGCCGTTACTATCTTCATTTGCATGTGCAATCCCAGGAATTATGGCCACCCGGACCATCAAAGACCCAAAAGAGCGATTAGTGACAATTCTTATAGCTCCTCTGATGACTTGCTCTGCTAGACTTCCGGTGTATGTTTTACTCATAAGCGCGTTTATCCCCGATCAGACCGTCATGGGTTTCCTAAACCTTCAAGGGTTAACTATGTTTGGTCTATTTATATTCGCAATTTTTTCAGCAATCGTAGTCGCATTTGCAATGCGCAAAACCGTACTCCATAGTCAAGCTTCGTCTTTTCTTGTTGAATTGCCTAGCTACAAAATACCAAACTTTAAAAATGTCTTTCTCGGACTCTATATCAAAGCAAAAGTCTTTCTTAAGAAAGCCGGAACCCTTATCATGGCGGTTTCAATTATTCTTTGGGTTTTAGCCTCATTCCCTAAACCTCCTGAAGGAGCCACCGACGCTCCAATCACCTACTCATATGCTGGGAAGATAGGAAAAAGTATCGAACCTCTTGTCGCTCCTATCGGCTTCGATTGGCGTATAGCCACCGGGTTAGTTCCTGGCTTTGCGGCTCGCGAAGTTATGGTAGGCGCACTTGCAACGGTTTTTTCAGTGGAAGCAGAAGGCGAAGATGAAGAAATCGAAAATTTATCGGGGCACTTGCGCTCGGCATGGCCGCTTGCAACGGGGCTGTCGTTATTAGTTTGGTATATTTTTTCTCCTCAATGTCTAGCGACCTTTGTAGTTGCGCGCAAAGAGACAAATGGCTGGAGGTGGCCGATAATTATGTTTACCTATATGCTTACACTCGCGTACCTGTCATCCTGGCTTACATACCAAATTACGTCGTTTTTCTCTGAAATCTAAGTTAAACCATTGCACAAACTCTTAACTCGCGGAGGACTAACTACCTATTTCTACTAGCATGTAGCTATTTAAATAAACTTAGTTTATTGAATCCTAATCAATTTTGTGGATGATCTTAATTAGACTTATAGTTCAGAAGATTGAGGACAGGATGAAGGGCATAATAATTACAATGGATAGCGCTGAGGCTTCAGTAGTTGACCAGATTGAAAACGCATCGATTTTTTTACGAGAAGCATCTGTTGGAACCGATGACGAGATGACCGTAAAATTCGACTTTATTGAAAGTGCATTAGATTTTCTCTGCTTGATCTCGGAGTACGCTAACGAATCAGAGAATACCGAAAATGCTGAGTTAATAGACAGTGTCGCTGATAAAATCTGGAGATCATGCAAAAAGTGGTTAACTGGTAGCCACGGACAGCTGATAGTTGACTTAGTCCAGGATAGTAAATTATCCTGACGTTCCAATTTTAGAACATGAATTGGTTTCAATGACCATCGAGCAAGTTCCATATGTTATGATTGCAGCGGGACGGTCCTCACGGATGGGCTGCCCAAAAGGTTTGCTGCGATACAAGAGCCGTTATTGGTTAGAAGAGCAGCTTTCTAGAATCCGTTCGGCCGGTTTTCATACGATTGTCTTAGTTTTTGGCCGCAACCAAGAGCAGTATTTATCTAATATCTTGTTTATGGAAGATGCTCTTGTAACCAGTCACTGTCGTGAAGAATTAGGACCAGTTTATTCGATTCAGCATGCAGTTCGTTTTTTATCCAACCGAAGCATAAATCGCGGAATATTCCTAAGCCATGTTGACCGCCCGGTGCCGTCTTCCAATTTTTTTAAAACCCTCTCAAAAGAAATAGATTTCTCCATGATAGTAAGGCCTACATTTAAAAAAAAAGCAGGTCATCCAGTCTTTCTTTGCAATGATTTCTGTCAGTCTCTGTCGACAAGAGAAATCACTGAGGAGTGCAGACTAGATCACCTTATTAAAAACTCAAATCAACTTCTCAAAGAAGTCAACGTGTCAAATCGAGAAGTTTCAATCAACTTTAACACTATAGAACAGTGGCAGTCTTTTTTAAAATTAGAAGGCGAAGAGCAGTTATAGACTCAGACCAAGCGATTCGTAGTCTTTACCTTTTAAAATAAGGCATAGCGGAACTCCATCAGCAGAGATCATGTGTATAAATCTAGGTGAGGCCATCATTTTCTGATACCTCGCAACCGGACCGATAACAAGGGCCAAATCAAAATGAGTCGACTGGCTATATTGCCGAACATAATTAAAATTCTTCTTCTTCTCGTATAGAATTCGGTATTCAACTACATGAGAGGGGCCACCGGGTAGCGCTCTAACATCAATCACCCGATCGCTATTGCTGGTAACATCTTCGATCCAGTCTAGTGACTCCTTGAAACAGTTCCCCCAGTAATCTAGCTCGTAATTTCCATAAGCACTCGCAATCCCGCCTTTTAGCTGGTTGAAGTAAACATACTGATTCGGATGATTTGCAAAGCTAAACCTTATCGGGTCAAAAAACAGCACAGCAATTAGAATTGCAAACACTGAAGTATAAGTCCTATCCGACTTCAATTTTGATACTATATACATGGAGCCGTATACAGCTAATAACACCATAGGAGGATAGATAAAAAAGAAGTGCCTATTTGCATTGTAAAGTGTCGAGTGATTGATCAAAACGACAGATACCGGAAAAACCACTATCCCCCATAACATCAAGAGCAGCCTTCGGTGCTTCGACCCAGTAACCAATGGCGCCAACGAGCATAGTAAGAAAATCAGTACAGGAATAGGTGTGGTCATGAAGAACCAATTAAACAGATAACCCGGACTTAACCCCGCCAATGGCCTAATATATTCACCGTTGTATAAAATAGCACCTTGCCACTTATACCGCGTGATTCGAAGTAACGAGTTCCAAATTCCGCCAAACCATTCATAGTGAAATATAAGACCAGTAATACTAAGAACCATGACGGCAACTGCCGAATACTTCAACCAAGCGGGCAGATTTCTAAATAAAGATAAGAAAGAATTAGCAAATCGAAAATTTTTAATAATAGCCAACAAGCTTATCATAGCAGCAGAGCTCGGGAGCACATACAGCAAGTACCCCACCTGCATCTGCGGAACAAAAATGAAAGCGAAAAGCACAGCGCAGTTCACCAGTAGTATAAAACGAATAAGTGCACCAATCATAAGCTCTTTAGTAAAAGCACCACTAAATATTAAGTAGCTAAAATACAAAAAAGCATAACCAAAAAAAACAAACCCACCATAAGCTCGATAAGATATCAATAGAGAGATCGCTCCAGCCAATTTAAGAACATTTCTATATCCATGGACAAGATCTGATCTCGATAGTTTAGCTAAATAGTAAAAGGCGATAATATATGCTGTCGCGAATGGAATATCTTTGGGGTTGTTTGAAAGAGAGCCGAAGTATCGAGGTGATGCCAAAAGTATAAAAACGGCAAACAATGCTGGCATTGCACCCCAATAGCGATAGGCAAACTTTCCAGTGAAATACACGCCGAGCCAGCCAACAATCACGGTGACAACATGCCTTGTCTGCGGAAAATGAAGTGGAGAAATAAATTGCAGAAGATACCCAGTGACATCGTGCAGCATGCCATAGTTTCCAGTAAACCGAGGTAAGGCTTCCGAAGACCATAGAGCTTTATAGTATTGTACTAATCTATATGCCTCCTGAGTACGAAACCCTTCATCCCAGGTAATTCCATAGTCAAAAGAGCATAAAATCAAGGCCGCGAGGACAACCAACATCGTAATATTATATACCCGGAAAGTCATTTTCATCAGAAACAATCTCATCATCACCATCTCAAAGCTGATATGATATTTATAAATAGTTTAATGCTTAATATCAGGATATAGTAGCAGGTGGTCTATATGTTTTAAAGAGAGATTTTACCAAGAAATAGTCGAAAAAAAGGAACAATTTTTAAAAATTTGATATCATATAAACGAGACTTATAAACCTAAACAAAGGCACCTAAAAACTATGGAAGACAAATTAAAGATAACCTACGACTTCATCGATCAACATAAATACGGCTTTTTATCTACCCACTCAGACGAACTAAAAGATTATCCTTTCGGTTCTATAGTTCCCTACGTGGTTACCTCTCATAAAGAGGTAGCGATTCTTATCAGTCACTTGGCACAACACACGAAAAACCTTTCGGCAAACAACACTTGCTCCATCAGCATCTTCGACCCATCTATCAAGCAGCTTCAAAACTCTCTTCGTGCGACTTTAGTAGGAGATAGTAGGTGCGAAGAAGCTCCTGATCAAGAAGATGTCGTCGATCGTTTTTTTAAGAAATTCCCTGACCAAAAACAATTTTTTACTAAACTCAATTTTAAATTTCATATGATTCGCCCGAAGAAAATCCACTTAGTGGAAGGTTTCGGCAAAGTCAGCTGGTTTGACTGCGAATGATTCACTATAGGCGCATTTGTATCCCAGCCAAACCCCATCTACCAGGGTTTCCGTATCCTGAGATCTCTTCGTAATCGTAATCAGATAGGTTGTATATATTTATATACGCGCTGATAAAGTCTGTCGTTTGGTAACGAGCATACAGGTCTATCACAGAATAAGAAGGGAGATCTTCAGAGACATCACTTCTAGTTCCAGTGTATCTGTATACCGGTTTTAGGGTGAAATAATTTCCTGGGCTAAAGACAAGACCCAGTGAGCCGAAAATCTTAGCTCGTCGGGGTAAGTCTTTCCGGGTTTTTCTATTTCTCGCTTCTTGGAAGGTCGCAGAACTAGTCAAATCAACTGTAGATATAATCTCACTTTCAGAGGATAGTTCAAAGCCCTTGATCTCAACCTCTCCAATATTTTCATACTTGTTTTGTTCAACAGAAAAATCAATTTTATCATCAAACTGGTTGAAGAAATAGGTTAATTGAACCTTGTCTCGTCTGCTATAGCGTTTAATATAGCTAATATCACCACCCTTTGACTTTTCTACTTTGAGGTCCTTATCACCAAAGCTTGAATGAAGTTGATATAAAGTCGGAGTCTTTACTCCGGTACCGTAACCAATCTTTAGTGTCGACTGATTTGTAAGCTTTACCGAGGGAGACAACCGATAACTAAAAAAACTTTCAGCATCGCTATGGTGATCCCCGCGGCCAGAGACGGTCAAAAA
>JANQHA010000490.1 GCA_028282865.1 Oligoflexales bacterium | reverse complement strand
TGTAAGGCTCAGAACGGGTTTTAAGCCTTACAGTAAGCGCGCGAGTGGCGTTCATGCCGATCAACCAATCCGAATAGGAGCGGCAAGCAGCCGCCCGTGCTAAGCCTTCATGCTGCTCGCCAGGGGTCAAAGCTGCAAAGCCCGACTGGATAGCTTTTTTGGTCATAGACTGTAACCAAAGCCTTTTTATTTTCTTATCTGACCCAAGGAACTCAACGATCTCGCGAAAAATCAGCTCACCTTCACGCGCGGCGTCGCAAGCGTTGATTAATAAATCGATATCTTTACGTTTGACTAGTTTCTCTATGACTTTGATGCGACCTTTTTGTCTTTCAACAGGCTTGAGCTGAAATTTTTCCGGGACAATAGGAAGGTCCGATAGCCTCCAACGCTTATATTGTGGGTCGATGTCCTCAGGAGCCATAAGCCCTAGGATATGCCCCACCGCGTAGGTGCAAACATATTCATCACTTTCGTAATACTCGCCATTATTCTTTGCGGTAAATCCGCCGAGAGCTTCTGAGATATCCTTTGCTATACTTGGTTTTTCGGTGATGATCAGCGATTTTGCCACGGTGCTTAGAAACCCCTTTGAATTTTTTGGTATTTTTCCGCTTGTCAGCGAATCTCTTCTCTGCTCTTAATATGATTAATTCAAAGATTCAATAGGTTAAACATGGTGTTTGCCAAGGGCTTTTTGAAAAGTTGTTTAAAATCAATATGTTACTGAGGTAAATGTCCGTATGAGTCTAGATGTTAGGAATATTTGTATCATCGCCCATGTCGATCATGGGAAAACCACCTTAGTCGATCACCTACTTAAGCAAGCTGGGACCTATCAATCCCACGAGGTGGTAGATGAGAGGGTGATGGATTCTGATGATCAAGAGAAAGAACGGGGAATCACCATTTCTGCCAAAAATGCCTCGTTTAAGCTCGGTGAGACGAAGGTAAATATTGTTGATACCCCTGGCCACGCCGACTTTGGTGGTGAGGTTGAGCGGATTATGGGGATGGTAGATGGTGCTATTCTCTTGGTCGATGCTGCTGAAGGGCCGCTTCCACAAACTAGGTTTGTTTTAGATCACGCAATTAAAAAAGGACTAAGGATCGTTCTTTGCGTTAACAAAGTAGATCGTCCCGAGGTTGCAGGCACTAATCTCATTGAAAACTGTATCAACAAAGCATTTGATCTGTTTGTTGAACTTGGAGCTTCAGATGAGCAGTGCGACTTTCCGATCGTGTACGCCTGCGCTCGAGACGGATGGTGTTGCGATGATGCTGATCGAGTTGATGCCGCTGTTGCAGATTCCTCCAATGAGAGTTTAGATCCTTTGTTTAAACATATTCTAGATATGCCACAACCGAGTGTCGATGCTGATGCGACTATTTTTTCTATGTTGATATCAAACCTTTCTTATTCTGATTATCTAGGTTCTTTGGCGATTGGCCGGATCAACACTGGCAGTGTCAAACTTAATGAACATATTTATCGGCATGGAGTAAAACCCGATGGATCGGATGTTCGTCAAAAGTTTCAAGTCACTAAACTGCTGACTTTTGATGGTCTGAAACAAAAAGAGGTCGATGAGATCCAAGCTGGCGATATCGGGGTGATTGCCGGTTGCGATGATTTTGAAATCGGTGACACCTTGGGTCATGAGGGCTGTGAGGTTATTAAACGTATTGAGGTGGAAGCACCGACTATGCGAATGATTTTTTCCATAAATTCGACACCCAATTCGGGAACAGATGGCAAGGCGATCCAATCTCGCGAGTTGAGAGATCGTTTGCTTAAAGAGGTTCGAAACAATGTCGCACTGCGCCTGGAAGATGGTGAAGTCGGAGACCAATTTTATTTATTGGGTCGTGGGGAACTGCAGTTTGGAATTATTATTGAAAAGCTGCGCCGAGAAGGCCTCGAATTTATGGTTGGCAAGCCTAATGTACTTTATACGACCTCCGAGGACGGTGATCGCATGGAACCATTTGAGCGGGTGACGATCGACCTCCCTGAGACTTCTTCTGGCGAGGTCACCCAAATGTATCAGCAGCGCAAAGGAACTCTCATTCACTACGAAGCCTTAGAGATTAACTCTGAGGTTCCGAGAGTAAAGTTGATTATGGAGATCCCCACGCGAGGCCTTTTAAGTACGAATTCAAAATTTAAGACCTTGACGCGTGGTGCGGGGCTTCTTAGCTCGGAGTCGATAGGTTATCGTCCTCATCAAGGCGACATTGCTCACAGGCAAACCGGCAGTTTGATTGCTGATCGCAGTGGT
>JANQHA010000489.1 GCA_028282865.1 Oligoflexales bacterium | reverse complement strand
ATCAAAACTGCGGATAGAAGAGATTTCGTCACCAAAAAACTCGACACGAACCGGGCGCTCGCCGAAGGATGAAAAAACATCGATGATGCCACCACGGATCGCGTAGCTATTTCGCTCCCGAACCTCTCGACTTTGAAAGTATCCTAAATCTTCAAAAAGTCGACTCATTGAGTCCTGATCAATCTCTTGGCCAACTTTAATTACATGAGTATGTGATTTAAGATCCTGCTTGGTAAAGGTCTTTTGGCCTAAAGCCTCTGCAGTCGTCAATATCACCGAATTGGCCTCTCTGTGAAGCAAACCCAGCGCATAAGACCTTAAGTTAAGCTGATGAGTTTGCCTGGCATAGAGGTCAGCACCACTAAAACCGACGTAAGGAAGGACGGCGTTGTGATCAAGAATGCCTTGGGTGCACAGATCTTCAATAAAACTGTGCCATTTCATCATATTCTTTTCCTGGCTAAACACCAGAATGAAATCCTTGATTTGCTCACAGCGGCTAGCTAACTGCAACAATAGCAGCTGGGTATCGGCATCAGTCGGTCCCGATAATTGAATCTTTTGGCCCAAATTTAAGTCAGTAGCAACCTGGGCAGCCAAAGCATCTGGCGAATTGATGCTTGTCAATACTACGATCCCTTTTAAATTCGATGACTAGGACTCACTTCTCCAACTTAACATGACAAGAAGTTTAAAAGTCCAGTGGTTTTTATCTAAAATCCCCCTTAGAATAGCCGTGCGCTGTACGATAAGGAGGCTTAAATGTTCTTTAAACGCCTGTTGGTAGCCAATCGGGGAGAAATTGCGATCCGGATTTTTCGAGCTGCCTCCGAGCTTGATATCCGTACGATTGCTATTTTTTCTCACGAAGACCGGTTTTCGATTCATCGCTATAAAGCCGATGAGGCCTATAAGATCGGAGACCCAGGAAAACCGCTGGATGCCTACCTCAATTGGCAAGACATTATAAAAAAGGCTATTCATTGGAATATCGATGCGATCCATCCCGGGTACGGATTTTTGTCGGAAAATGCAGAGTTTGCCTCAGCTTGTAACGACGCTGGGATTGTTTTTATCGGCCCATCGCCCAAGCTTCTCCAAACCTTCGGAGACAAGCTATCAGCAAAGAAGGCCGCTGTCGAGGCCGGGATTAAGACGATACCAGGCTCTAAAGGTGCATTAGCAAATATTGACGAAGCTAAGGCCGTGGCTAAGCAAATCGGTTACCCTGTCACACTTAAAGCGCAATCCGGTGGCGGCGGCAAGGGTATTCGTTTAATAGCAGATGAGGAGCAACTCATCCAATCTTTTGACCGAGCTCGCTCAGAAGCAATGAGCAGCTTTGGCCGTCTAGATGTATATATGGAAAAAACCATAGAAAACCCCAAACACATTGAAGTCCAGATTGTAGCCGATACCCACGGGAGTATTGTCCACCTGTACGAACGAGATTGCTCCGTTCAACGGCGCCACCAGAAAGTCGTGGAGATTGCGCCAGCATTAGGACTTACCGATGAGACCAGAAAGAAGCTTCATGAGAGCTCACTACAACTTGCAAAAAGCGTCGGTTACGTCGGGCTTGGCACAGTAGAGTTTTTAGTAGACCAGTCTGGGGAAGCCTATTTTCTCGAAGTCAATCCTCGTATTCAAGTCGAACATACCGTCACAGAAATGATCACCGGCATCGATCTAGTGCAGTCATCCATACTGATTGCCGCAGGCCGAAAACTAGATCACGCCGCTATTGGTATTAAATCTCAAGATTCAATCCAGCCGAGGGGGGTTGCAATCCAATGCCGGGTTACCACCGAGGATCCCAAAAATCAATTCGCACCTGATACTGGGGAAATCCTCGCTTATCGTCCTGCCCTAGGTTTTGGTATAAGACTTGACGGAGGCACCGCGTCCACTGGTGCGATGGTCACTCCACATTATGACTCATTACTAGTAAAGGTAACGGCCTTTGCCCTAGATTTTTACGGCGCTTCTAGAAAAATGCTTCGAAGCCTAAGTGAATTTAGAATTCGGGGAGTAAAGAACAACATACCACTGCTGACAAATATTATATCCCACCCGCAGTTTGTCGATGCGAGCTACACCACTCATTTTTTTGATGAACACCCGGAGCTATTCCAATTCCGTAACCCCAGAGACCGCGCAACAAAAATGCTTCGTTTTCTTGCAGATGTTTCGATTAACAATCCTCATGACCTACCTTCTCAAGATAGACGAGGTGAAATCACAATAGAATTACCTAATAAGCCTATTGATGGCGCATTCGAATCATCTGGACGAGATACCGCGAAGACAATCCTCGAGCAAAAAGGAGTAGAGGGATTAAAAAAATGGATTCTCTCACATCCAAAACTTTTATTGACCGATACCACGATGCGCGATGCTCACCAATCACTATTTGCGACTCGCATGAGGAGTCGTGATATACTCGAATCGCTGCCGTTCTATAAGCAAAATGCTGCTGGCCTGTTTTCACTTGAAGTATGGGGTGGAGCTACTTTTGACACCTGCTTACGATTTCTGAAAGAAGATCCATGGCAAAGATTAGCGGACGTAAGAGCTGAGGTCCCCGATACGTTACTACAAATGCTACTACGTGGTGACAATGCCGTAGGTTATACCAACTACCCCTCCTGGGTGGTAAAAGACTTTATCAGACATACAGTTGAAACTGGGTTAGATATCTTCCGAATCTTTGACTGTCTAAATAACCCTGAACAGATGGCTACGGCAATTGAAGAAGTTAAAAAACACGGTGCAGTTGCCGAGGCCTGCATTTGCTATACTGGAAACCTCGGCAGTCCCGAAGAAACCAAGTTTACGCTCTCATATTATTTGGATATCGCAAAAAAACTAGAGAGCATGGGGTCAGACATACTTTGCATTAAAGACATGGCAGGACTGCTTAGACCACATGCGGCTAACGTACTAGTAACGGCGTTAAAAGAAGCGGTCGGTATGCCAATTCACCTTCACACCCATTCGACTTCTGGCAATGCTGTAGCAACTTTGTTATCAGCATCAAATGCCGGGTGCGATATCGTTGATGGCGCTGTCAGCTCGATGTCAGGACTAACTTCACAGCCCAGTATGAATGCGGTAGTTGCCGCACTTGAGAATACCGAAAGGCAGCCGGAGATATCTCTTAATGTACTGGATCAGTTAGGAATGTACTGGCAGAGCATCCGTTCAATGTATCAAGTCTTTGATCCAGGCATTAACGCAACTTCTACCAGAGTTTATGAGCATGAAATCCCTGGCGGGCAATACTCGAACCTTTATGACCAAGCCAGGAAGGTCGGAGTTTCCTCACAGGAATTCTTTGAGTTGACCCAGCGCTATAAGGAAGTAAATGAACTTTTTGGAAACATTGTCAAGGTCACTCCTTCATCAAAAGTTGTCGGAGATATGGCGCTTTTTTTACAGAAGAATCAATTAACCGGCATGCAGCTAAGAGAAGAAAAGCCAAAATTAGATTATCCCGACTCGGTCATTTCTTTTTTCAAAGGCCACATTGGAATGCCTTATGGTGGTTTTCCAGAAGATATACGCCAACTGGTATTGGGAGAAAACCCACCACCCCCCCAAAAGCCCGCGGCGCCGTCTGGCGAATCAATTGAATCGACCATTAAGGAATTAGCAAAACTCATTGACCGGGAAGTTACTGAAAAAGAAGCCATTAGTTACCGACTTTATCCGAAAGTCTTCTTAGATTTTATAAAGCACCGCAAGCAATACGGCAATGTTAGCGACCTTCCAACTCCAAATTTCTTTTATGGACTGGAGCCCAATGAAGAAATTGAGGTAGATCTTGAACCAGGCAAAACCCTCATCATATGTTTGCGAAGTATCTCTGAACCAGATGACAAAGGCTTTCGCAGCATATATTTCGATCTCAATGGTTATTCACGTATGGTCAAGGTCCAAGATTTATCTTTGAAGTCTTCTGAACAAAGCAGAACTCTTGCTGATACCACCAACCCACTTCATATTGGAACCTCGATGCCAGCGAAAATTCTTGAAGTCAAAGTAGCACAAGGAGATAAGGTAGCAGAAGGTGATACAGTGGTAGTCATTGAGTCTATGAAGATGGAGTATGCCATCTCCGCTAAAACCAACGGGACAGTGAAAAAGCTACACGTAGCTACTGATGACTTGGTGGAAAGCGGTGATTTATTGATAGAGCTTTCAAACTAGTAAATGAAGAGCTTATTGGCACTGGTAAAAGCTTACAGATGACCCAATCGGCCAGTAAGCTTTGACCTTACCGTCTTTAAAATCAATGTTTAGCATATGGTGACCTGAAGATCGAAGGCTGTACCTCGTTAAACCTTCAGCAAACTTAAGCGTGTGTGCGAAGCCTTTAGTAGTAACTTTCTCTGACTCTACCGTAATAAACGGTGTATAAGGGGTCTCGGTTGCGGTGATAGAAATGGATTGTCCTGCTGAGTTGGTGCAAAGCCAGGTGGTATCCGACCTAGCGACAGTGCTAGCGAATAGACAAGAAAATATCCAAAATATCTTCACAAACTTTCCTTTGCTTAAGGCCAATAATCTTGCCTAAGAGTATGAGTGTTTACTGGTGATTTAGCAAACTAATATCAAATTTTGCATAGTAATTTCATACTTAGGATCAAACTTCGGCCAGAACCTTTCACCTAGTTCACGAAATAGGTACAGTATCTTCACGATTAGCTCGCAAGACATTGACCCGGATATTTCCAGTTGATACCTTTCGTTAAATTCTAATATAGGAGATAACAGCATGAAAACAATGATTTTATTGACATTCGCAGCCATTTTTTTTAATTCTCTCGCATTTTCTGATTCAAGGCTTAGCCATAATAATCTCGATTCTGAAAATATTATTGAGCTTGAGAAAAGTGCAGATACTGGCTGCAAGATAACCAATAAAGAATGTGGGATTAACAAAGCTGGAGGCTGCAGCATTAGCAGTAGTGACTGCGAAGCTGGAGATAGCCCCACATGTTATTGTGGTTTTGATCGAGCCCTAAAAATCGCCGCAATTTGTGAATGTATTACCCATGGATTTAAACCGTCTGAGTTCAATAACTTTGACGGACAATGAGAACTCGTCACCCATATGCAACTAATTTATCCGCCGCCTAAATAGCGGCGACCATATTAAAACGAGTTGCCCTCGTAAAAATCTACTAACCAGATTTCAAATGACTCTCAATCGCCGAAATACGAAATTCATGGTTCTCGGAAGTCTTACTCAACTCATCTTGCTTCTTAAACCTTTCAACATTATAAGAGGCACCCTCTAAGACAGAATCTATTTTTGCGTCAACGTGCTCCATTAGAATGCAAAGACGGTGGATATCTTCTCCATTTTTTTCTACTTTACCACTAAGCACATCAACTTTCTTGTCTAGATCATCAACTCTCTTACCTAGCTTATCAACTTTCCTGTCTAGATCATCAACTCTCTTACCAAGCTTATCAACTTTCTTGTCTAGATCATCAACTCTCTTATCTAGCTTATCAACTTTCTTGTCCAGATCATCAACTCTCTTATCTAGCTTATCAACTCGAATACTGAGGGTTTCGAGTTTGTTATCAACCTCCTCAATCCTGTTGGAACATTTACCTAACAAATCTTCATGAACTTGGGTAAACGGTATGATTTTAGCCATCGGCTCCTCCATTATCTTGGTCATTGCGCGGATCATAACCCACTCACCCCGCAATCTGCCAGCGACATTTAAAGTCGCTGAATATATTAGACAATTTTAGAGTGGGGGTGATTGTATTCCGTCAAGCTCCGGTTTTGCTTCCCTAGTTAAAAGATCACGTACAGCGTCCTCTATAGGCTTATTCTCATAAAGAACTTTATAAACCTGATCACAGATAGGTATCTGAACCTTTAGTTTTCGACCGAGATCATGAACTGCTTTCGCAGTGTAGTAGCCCTCTGCTACCGACCCCATTGAAGAAAGAATATCTTTAGCTTGCTTTCCTTTTGCTAGCTGGTAACCAAGAGAGAAGTTTCGAGACTTTTCAGAAGAACAAGTCAGAAAAAGATCACCGACTCCACCAAGTCCCGTAAAGGTCAATGGCTTGGCACCCAATGCTACGCCGACCTTTGTTATTTCCGCAAGGCCTCTTGTTACTAAGGCAGCACGGCTGTTACTTTCAAAGCCTAAACCTGTGACCGCCCCCGAGGCGATGGCAATAACATTTTTCAAGGCTCCAGCTACCTCTAACCCAGTCGGGTCATCAGAGCTATACGCCCGAAACACATCAGCATGGAAAAGTTTTTGAGACTCAAAGCACCTTTCGGGGTTTTCACTGGCAAGAGATACCGCTGTCGGAAGCCTTTGCACCACTTCGCTCGCAAAACTTGGGCCGGACAAAAATACCGCTGACTTGGCAACACCAGGCCCAAGCACCGACTCAATAATACCACCTGGAAACTCAAGAGATTCTATCTCAATTCCTTTTGCCGCACATATCAGTAAGTGGCTTTCGGTTATAAGGTTCTTTACTTTACTAAGGACAGATCGTAACGCCTGAGTGGGTATCGCTAACAAGATAACGCCTGACATAGCTACTGTTTCCTCTGAAAGGTCCGACGTCGCAGTCATATTTTTAGCTAACTGAGCACTACTCAGGTACCTGGGATTACGGTGGTGTTTATTTATAGAATCCACCACATCACTGTGATGTGACCAAACACAGACATCGCAACCATTAAGAGCCAAGTGTTGCGCCAAACAGGTTCCAAAATTACCAGAACCGAGGACCAGTATCTTTTTTTTCTTTGAGCTCATAACCACCCTCTAAGTATTACCATTAACACCTCGATTTAAACTCTACGAGATGAGATAATGTAATCTAAGCGTAAATACCATAAGGAATATATAAAAGTGCAGCCAATCTTGATCGAATGGGGAGCCCTTATTATCCCGGCTTGGCATACTTTTTTTGCGCTAGGAGCGATAAGCGCCTATTTCTTCTTAATTTTCTTATCAAAGAAGCACCTTTCTCAGCTTCTAGAGCGAGATCTAAACAGACTTTTCATCTACTCTTATTTGGGCGGATATTTTGGAGCTAGGCTATTTTCTATCTATGTAGACCAGGGAGTTTATACACCTTTAGAGGTTTTAAAAGAGCTTGCATCACTCGGACCGATGACGTTTTACGGAGGGATGATGGGTGCTTTTTTTTCTGGGTTAGTTTATTCGATGAGGCGTAAACTTCCGATTGCAGATCTAGCTGACGTAAGCTTTTTGTCCGGAATGTTAGGCTTATTTTTTGGCAGAATTGGTTGTTTTTTAAATGGCGATGATTATGGAATCCCAATCTTTGAAAATCCAATTCCCTGGTGGGCCGTGACCTTTCCCAATCATACCGACCAAATTCCTCGCGTACCAGTTCAACTAATTGAAGCCGCCGCAGCTGGAATAATTGTTCTTGGGCTCAGCCTAAGTTTCGTAAAATTGAGAAAAAACCTTTTTCCAGGAATGGTCGCGTTAGGAGTTGTTAGCAGTTATTCTGTCATTAGATTTTTCCTAGAATACCTCAGGGGTGACCCACGCGGCTGGCTCATAGAACCTATACTAAGCCCTTCTCAGGGCATTAGCGTATTAGTGTTAACAGTAGCGGTATTTTTCTTTGCGTTCTCACTAAAGAAACAGCATTAACCTTTATCTTTCTGAGGGGTAATATTAGAAAAATGGCTTTGCTCAACATCAAAAACACGGGCATCTCCTGACACTTTTACATACAAAGATTTATCTTTATCCTTACCAGGCCAAGCATCAATCACTAAGGGTTTCCTAGAGGTTTCTTTGAAAAAGATTTTAATTCTATGCTTAGGAGCCCCCTTTAAGTTTATTTTCCTCGCGGGGAAGATATTATCTGCTTTAGCAAATTCCAGATCAACCAATAAATCTTTTACAT
>JANQHA010000425.1 GCA_028282865.1 Oligoflexales bacterium | reverse complement strand
TTCTTTTTTCATTTGGAATATAAGGTCATCATCAGAAAAATCTGAATAATTAAACGTTTTATTTTTTGGGTCGTACCCACCAGTGCTGGGTTTTACCAGTTTTTTTGTATTTTTATCGTAGTAATAACCGGATAGTTTGCCGTTTTCATCATGATGCGCGTATAAGTGTTCAGATCCTTGCAGGGGCAAGTAAAACTCTGACTTGTCGGCAGTAAACCATTTTGCTGCTTTGGAATTGGCAGGTGGAAAAGAGTTGTTTTTTGCTTGCGACTCGTTGTTAGAAGAAGTTGAACTTTCGTCTACCGGAGTGAATTGATTCTCGACGTCAATAGAGGGTTTTCTGAAGGCAGCTGAATCATCTGCCCCGCAGACTTTCTGACCATTTACAACTCTGCATTGATCTTTACCATTTTCAGCAAGCATAAAGCTGGGAGTGGTTATTCTAGTCTTTAGTAACGGCGGTGGAGTTACCGCGCTACCGCTAACGATGCCAAGGCTAGATTCTGGTGCTGGCTTGCAAGCGACTCCACTTAGTAGAATAAGAACTAGCAGATATTTTTTCATCATTAACCCCATAAACAAGCCTATGTTTTAATCGGAATAATTTGAGGGCAGCTTGAGTATTTTAAAAACTTCTAACCTATTTGTAGTGAAATCAATAAGTTAAAGCAGTGTCTGTAGTCGTGATTTAGGCTGTGAGTTTTACTAAGCGACTTTTTTCTTAACGCTCTGCTTTGGAGGAGAGCCAAACAGTCCCTTAGGAAAAATTTTGTTTAAGGCATTAAATGCTGCTACCCGAAAGGTTTCGCTAAGAGTGGGATAGTTGAATATCATTTTATCTACTAGGTCCTGGACATGACCGTCGTAGATCATGACACCCACACCTGTGTGTATGAGGTTACAAGCATCTGGCCCCACGATATGAATACCCAAGATTTTATGGGTATCTTGGCAGACTAAGATCTTTACGAGGCCTCTGGTGTCACCGCGGATATAACCGCGAGCAATCTCTTTGAATCCCGCTCGCCCGACGACATAATTAACATTCTCTTCTTTGAGCTGTTCCTCTGTTTTACCGG
>JANQHA010000102.1 GCA_028282865.1 Oligoflexales bacterium | reverse complement strand
GCTTAAAAGGCAGGTAGAGATCTTCTAGCTCTTGCTTGGTCTGACAGTTTTGGAATTTATCTTTTAGAGTTTGAAAAGAGTCTTTAAGTTTCGGATCTTTTTGGCAATGAGCCTCAACGACCTTTAAGTATTTTTCAATATTTTGCCGTAATTCAGTGAGGTATTGATGACGATCCCGTATGGCGCGGAGCTCGACTTCGTCTAACGAGCCGGTTTTTTCTTTGCGGTAACGAGCGACGAATGGAATGGTGCATTCGTCTTTTATTAATAGTTCGACCGCATTGTGAACTCTAAACTCTTGAAGCGAAAGCTCCTTTGAAACCTGGGTTACGATATCAAGCATAAATTAGCCATTTTTATCAGAGTTGAGGTTTCACTTAATATCACTCATAACTTGGGTCGACGGGAAGAAGTAGTTGATTTCAATTTTCGCGTTTTCCAAGCTATCAGATCCATGAACAGTATTTTCGCCAATAGACTCAGCGAAGTCCGCTCGTATAGTTCCGGCTTTAGCTTCGCTAGGATTGGTTGCTCCCATAAGATCACGATTTCTAACTACCGCATCCTCGCCTTCTAAGGCCATCACTACCACTGGGCCGGATACCATGAAGTCCACAAGTTCGCCAAAAAATGGACGGTCCTTATGAACGGCATAAAACCCTTCTGCTTCCCTCCGAGATAGCCACTTCATCTCCATCGCCGCGATCCGAAGTCCGTTAGACTCGAAACGATCTACGATTTTTCCTATTAGATTTCTTTTGACTCCATCAGGTTTGATAATGGATAGTGTTTGTTCCAAAGCTTAGCTCCTTAGCCCGTAAAAAAAGTAAAATTGCTCGATGATCATACTTAAATAACTGATTTTGTCTAGGGTCAATACGGTTGCCTACGCCGGTAAAGTGGCCGGTTAGTGGTGACGGAGGCCTATTTTAGTATGCTGATAATAAAGGGTAAAGTCATGGTAGAGTGACGAAGGTCGTGGCTGCGTGGCTCGAACGCACTACTGATCTGGCTGATAGTAGCGAGCCGGGTTGTTAAAAACCCAGGCACCGTATAGATGCCCGGGTTTTGAAAAGGAGGTCTCTTTCCCAGAAGGGGCTAAGTTATTTTACTCGCAGCTATAGCCGGTAACGTTGTTAATAGCCCACGATATTATCTTGCCGGTATTTTCCTTTTCGCTATCAGTAACTGTGAGCTTCCACTCACCACGAAGTTTCTCGCCTTTTAAAAGGCCCATATACCCTGCAGGTTCGAGAGTCGAAGGAAAGTTGCCAACAAGATTTTGAGTGTCCTCACCACCTTGTCTCCATAAAGTTGCCTTACGGCCGCTAGGAGATTCTAAAGTAATTGTGAGATCACCAATGTAGGAATGCTCAATATTGACGTCGATACTGAAGTCTTTACCAAGTTTGCCATCGGATGCGATGACGATTGACGAAACGGCGGAGCTACCATCTGAGTCGGGTATGTCGTGCTCTTCGACTGCTGTCAATGTAGAGCCGATCGGCTTTCCGGTAGGTAATGAGAAAGTTAGATGTTTCTTAAGCATCCGGACTTCGGTATCTAGCTCTAAGGCTAGATCAATTTTCTCGCCGCATTGGAACTCAGGACTAACTTTAATACGTAAAGGTTCTGAGTTAGCTGAGGTTTGCGCCATGTCGACTGAGGAGTATGTAGTCTTTCCGTTTGCAACCTCAATCAAACTATTTTCAGTGGTAAGTTTAGCAGTGGTAGTTCCTGCCGCTAATGTCCCGCTGTTGTTAAGGTTGACAGTTATTTCAACTTCTTCACCAGGGTCGACCATTTCGTTTTTACCGATACCAGCTAAACTCACACCTCCAATATTTAGAACTGGCCTTGGTGCAGCGATGATATCTTGGTAAGCAAATTTTTGCTTAAAGATTTTCGAGTGGATGCCATCTGGATAGAGCATTTCACCAGCGTTCACGGTAGCGTGAGCAAGGTCTCTCATAGTTAACCCGGCTCCAAGCCCAAAGTGTGCCTCTAGTACGATTCTATCTGCCTCTTGTCGAGAAATTCCTAGGCTCATCAGGTGCTTTAACGACTGGAATAACGGAGTTGACCACAACTCGTCTGATTGATCATCGCCGATGCTTCTATGTGCCCCGTATTGATGATCTTTATCGTAAAACATATGGGTTTTGTCTAGCTTTCGACCCGGCCAGCACGAAGAGACTCCATCCCATGAGAACACCTTGTTTGGTTTGAAAATTAGTCCATTTTCAGTCGAGACACTGTAGGAAGCTGCCCAATAATCGCCAAAACCTTCACCTATTGCACGGGCGTCACCTCCTTCCCAGTTGTCGTTGATGCTTTTGTGAATAGCGTGACCATACTCGTGCAAAATAACATCGGCATCTTCGTTGTCATCTACGCAGCCATGTCCAAAAGCCAGAGTGTTTTCACGAGGAGAGTAGTGAGAGTTGTCGGAACCACCTACGCCGTTGGCATCGACTTTAATTGATAGATGCTGAATACCGGATTGGCCTTTGTAGCCCAATGATTGAATATAGCGTTGTGATTTGTCGAGGTGATAGTAAGTCATCACATCGTTAAACGCGATATCTCCTCTTTTAGCGGACCAAACTCCGTCTTTAGAGGTAGAAGGTGCAATAAAAGGCGGCTCAAAGTCAGCTAATCTTACCCATGGGCCCATAAGGAAAAATTCCTTGCTGGTTTCTACACTGCCGTCTTCTTTAATCTCTTTATTGATAGCAAAGCTAATTTGGTTAAGTGTTCTTTTAAAGTAGGCATCTTCAAAAGCCTCAGCCGGGGAGTTATCGGTCAGAGTTGGGTCGTTTAATGTGGTTCTTGGGTCCGGGTCAAAAACCAACCCTTCGCCATTGCTGATTTGTCTCTTAATTCGTTTACTAGCAGCTTTTCGTTTTGCTTCTTTTTCTGCAAAGTTTAGAAAGGCTCGGCGACGGTTGTAAACCTTGCCTTTGTAGTCCTTTCGCTTTTCATAAGCATAGGTAAGCTTTTGGCTGGTGTTAGTGTTTTTAGCTTGGACAATTTCCCCAGTCTTGGCATCGATTAAATGCATCCATGACCCATAGGGAGCTTGGGTATTTAGGTGCGTGGCGTAGACGAGGCGAAAGTTCCCTTTCTTACTAACGATGTATTGCGCCCTGATTGCCGGTCTGTAGAGCAGCTCTCCATGAACTCTCAAGTCCTGCCAAGCCACGTCATAAGCAGCACTTTTAGAGATGACTTTGTCGCCAGACAGCGGCTTTTGAGCCTCTATGGGCTTTTCAGCCGTGAGACTAACCACTTGGGGATAGAAGTTATTAAATACCTTGTATACTTGGCTCGACTCTTTTAGTACAGATACTATAATTTCTCCGTTACGTACTTCAAACCCACCTGTCGTCTGCGAGAAATGCACATGAGTACCAAGTAGGCTATGCTTAACTTTTGAAAACTCAAGCTCTTGACTGAAGTTAGAGACTCCATAAAGCTCACCAAACTCTCTGAGGTAGGATTCTGCTATTTTTTTCGGGTCGAATTCCCCTAGCTTATAATATTCCACATTCAGCACAAGTTTTGGAGTCTTGCGGTAGTCCTTATGAAAGCTCTCGTAACCCTTTGCAAACGCCGTTTGCAAGGATAACAATAAAATTAGCGTGCTACCTGCTGCTGCCATTCCAATCCATTTACGCATGACCCCTCCTGTCCATAGTAGGAATATTAAAAGAATTTTTTCCTTAATTTTGTCAGATGTTAACACGCTGTTTTTGTGATTGATAGAGGAAATTGACTGATTGGCCAAACTTTGGGGTGCAGTAAGTGTCGCAATTCTAGACAGTTAGGTGGCTTTGTCTGTTTTTTTGACAGTTAGTCTGGCGTAACATATTGAAATAACAGGTAAAAATGGCATGCCTAACTGGCCTGGTTTATGCATTTCTAACGGTACTAAAAGATTATTTATGAATGACAGGAGAATAAATATGAAATTATTGGGTATGAGCGGATTAGCCGCAATGATGATCAGTTGTATGCCACAGGCTCAGGTCGGTGCGCCCAATGGTGCGACTTCTGGTCTTAGCACGGTAACTGTAAACCTTAAGAAAGATAGCCAAGGTTACAAAACTGTAGAGAAAGCTGTTACCTCAGGAAACAAAGCTAATAAAATGGGCTACTCACTTCAGGTCGATTTAGATAGCAAGTCTAGTGCTGAGTGTAAAAAGCATTATGATAATAAGACATCAATTGTTAACAAAGTGGCGGCAATTGGTTCGGCTAGCGCTGTCAAAGTAGGGACCAGAGTTAAAACTGGCTGTACTTATAAGATTGTTATCGGTCTTGGGAATTTTGCGGACAAAAAAGTTCAAGCTTATGTCTCTAACGTAAAAAAACCACTTTTTCATACGACCAAAGCAGCAAAGGAATTTCCAAAGGTAACTCTCATTGCGACAAAAGCTGGAGAAAGTAATGGAATTACTCCGTCTGTAACAGTTACAAGCGCAGATCCAGAGACGACCCTTGATATTGATATTGATATCGATTTGCCGGTTGAAGCACAGAAACCCAATATTCCATCAGATAGTGACAAAGAAGCTGACAATGACAATCAATTTGCCGAGAGCAACGGATAATTTCGCTGCGCGGTAAGGAAAGACTACTGTGAACACTTTATTTAACATAACTACGGTATTGCTAGCAGCCTCTCTTAGTGGCTGCTATCAGATGCAGAGAAATGTCGCTTCTGGTGGTGGCGGGTCATCGGCACTGAGCACGTTAAATGTGCTAGAGAAATCGACAAAGAATTTGGAGATCGTTAGAAAAGCTTCGGAGAAAGCCGGTAGTAAATTATACTATCAACTGACTATTTCGGAGTTAGGAAGCTCTAGACTCCCTGAGACTAAAACTGCACTACTAGCGGATGGGGGTTTCGAAATTAAATTGCTTCGGAAACGATCTTATAACTTAAAACTTGAATTAGGCCCGACAGTTGACGGTCAGTTTACTGGCTATGTTGCTAATGGCGAAGGCCAGTCAGTTAAGCCTATTAAGGCTTCAGAAAGTGTTCCGGTGACATTGACCGTTACCAGTGAGGGACTGGCAGCAGGTGTAACGATATCAAATGTAGCTATTGATGTCACTGGATCTTATAGCACTGAATGTGTGCAACAACATACTGGATACTACAAGAAGTCTAAGGTTACCATTTCTGATGTTTTGATATTCAGTGACGTGAGGCTGTATCAAGACCCTAATTGCAAGATAGACCCTGTGTCAGTAGAACTAGGTGAAGCAACCTACAATGAAGTTACTAGCCAAGAAGGCCGCCGGTTTAATTTATCTACGATAAATAAATCAACCTTAGAGTTTTTAAACGATGCTGACGCATCATCATTTCGACTTTGTGGCAAAGATAATTGGTCCACAAATGAGGTTGTAAACCTACTTGAACTAGACGGCTGCGATAAAGCTATGGGTGATATTGATAGCGCGGGGTTTGCAGTCAACAGCAATGAAAGTGTCGCCGTAGATACTCTAATCTTAACGGCAGGTCCTTACAGGTATTCAAAGGAAGTGATCGAGTAAGTATCTCTGACTTAGAGTATTAAGATCTCCCTTCAAAATATAAAATTTCCACGAGAGGTGCTTTAAAGACGGTGCACCTCTAATATTTCGGTGTTGAAATCCAGGCCAAACCTTACGCTCTTCTTTTTCTATCTTACTAATAAAAGATCTTCGAATGTCCTCGTCGTCAATCTGTTTGAGGGCCTCCTGCTCCATCCGCTCTACGACATAGGCGGTGAGTTGGTCACTGTACCACTCTAGCGGGTCTGATAACGAGTATTCGCTTATGATATGCTTTGAGGTCAGCCTCCTGTCATCCAGGTATTCGTCGCCGCGCTGGTCATAAATCTCTTGAATCCAATTTTCCCAGTATTTTTTTGTCTTATTACGAAATAAAAAGTCCGATTTATTCTCTTTATCTACCGAAGCAAATAAAGTGTCCTCTTCTTCTGGTGGGTAAAGGTTGTTTTTTCTAGGCTTCCAATCAAAATGACTGACGACTCTCTTGAAATTCGTCATCGGGAAATAACTTCGTTTGTACTCACTGATTGGGTCATTTTCATTCCAATCGAGGTTGTATTGATAACTATGCCCTAATTCGTGAGCTATGAGCGCAAACTGAGCAAATGGGGGGGTCGCCATACTGCCCTTATAGATCATCATCGATTGGCTTGGGGCGAAGATCATTGCACAGGTTTCGCCACCATCATCAAACAGCCATGCGTATTCTTCACTCGCTACAGTTCGTAAGGTGTTAAACCCCTCGTCTTCAAGTACTCTACGAAAGACTTTGGTAAGAGCGTCTTTGAAAGCGATTGCAGTCACAAGGGGAAAATCTGCTGTGCGCTCAAGCAGTGTGACATTATGTTCGAATAGCATTTCCTGCTGGATTGCTATCAATTGGGTGCAGCTATCATCACCCTTGCTGCAGCGATCGGCCATGGAAATTTCCCAGTCGATGGTATCAGGGACACCATTTTTGTTTTCGTCTACTTTTCCTACAGCAGGGTCGTAAGGATCTGCATCGTGGGCATTGCGAACACCATCGCCGTCGATATCAATATCCCCCTCAAAGAAGCGGCCATTTATTGTAGAAGCGATGCGGTAGTCTAGAACTCCGTCTTTGTCGGTGTCACGATTGGCATAGGCCATAAGATCGTAGCGAGTACCGTAGTGCTTCTTTAGAACTCCCGCCGAGTAAGCGTGTTCTGGCCTGGTAAGAAGTTCCTTTATCTTGCTGATTTCGGCTTTCGTCGGCTTGGAAGGGCGCGGTGCACCTCGGTAGAGTGTGTCATAAATTGATTTAAGTTGTGCTTGGTGCTTAGCTTTGCTTTCGTTTTTACTGTTGAGATGCGAGGCTGCATTCGGTGAACAGGAGCTAAATAAAATAACTGAAGCCGCAAAAA
>JANQHA010000022.1 GCA_028282865.1 Oligoflexales bacterium | reverse complement strand
CCTTAAAATAGGTCGGCATGAACCGCCAGGCAGAATCATGCGCCCATTCAATTTTAGAAGCTTCCGCCCCTTTTCGAGCTATGACACGGATATACCCTGGCTGATGCATTTCCCGTTTGATTGAGATGCCGTTGGCCAGCAATATTGCTTCATCGGCTGCAAAAGCATCTGCCACCCGCTTCTCACTGTCGTGAAAATAGTCGAGGTCTTCGCTATAGCGAATCGAATTTGCTTCGAAATGGATGGCAGCCCCACCTGCCAAATAACTATCGAAGGTACGGTTACCTGCTAGCAACTTAGCAAGCTCAGATTGAAAAGGCGTTAAGGGCATAAGCGCCTCCCGACTTTCCAGCAATCTATCGATCCGTGCTTCATTAACTGTTCTGATACCCAAGAAACATCGTCTTTAGAAATAATCAAATCTGGATCAGAGAACCAAAAACATTCAGCAAAGTATTTGCGAAAGGCTCTTCTTGCCTCTCTTACCCGCACCATGTTCCTAGCGCTGGCAGAGTCCAAAGTCCGCCTACTGCGCCTGCCACCTCGACGACCAATTGCCGACAGATACTTTCGGATTTCCCTTTCTTTTGAACTCATGCCTCACCTCTCGATCCATCTTAACCGTATTATCGGTAGATTTCAATATATCATTAACGGCTTATGTTAAAATATTAATTAATTCAGTAATATATAATAATTTAAATCTTCTATGTTCATACACGCGAGCTACGACTTTTAACTCGGTCAGGCAAGGTAGTATGGTCGAATACAGTATTTAGAGCTTACGCCATTTTCTTCTGGTGAAGATGATGCTCGGGCACTACCACGGACAAATATTTGGCGCATCAGAAGTTGCGCAATCTTTGCAAGTCTCAGGCGTAACAGCAAAACGCTATTTAGACATATTGACAGGCACATTCATGGTGAGGCAACTGACACCGTGGTTTAAAAATCTTAAAAAGAGGCAGATAAAGCGCCCAAAGAGCTACTTTCGTGACAGCGGCATTCTCCACAGATTGATGCTTCTAGATAGTGACGAATCGATTCAAACTCAACCAAAACTCGGGGTCTTATCTAAACATACAACCTAAAGCAATAATCACTTCTTCGCTATGTAAGTGGTAGTAAAACTCCCGGCATGTCACCTCCACGGAGCCAAGCCAAAAGATACAAAAATCTCGTTCGAGCAATCATTAAATGAATTTCTTGATAAATATAAGGATCGGGTCAACCAGCAAACCTATAAAGGTCAATTATGGAGATTTGGTCTTTTATTAGATGCAGCAAAAAGAGCAAGGATCGATCAGATTCCAATTGCTTACTTTGGGCGACCTCAGGTCGAAGACCTTATCATCTCGATGAAGGCTTCACCGCTAATAAAAAACCCGACAAGAGAAGGGTATGTCATGGAGTTGAAGGCTCTAGGAAAATTCTTTAATTGGTGGCATGACGCTAGAGATTTGGAGTTTATTAATCCTATAAATAAGCACCATAAGGCTATGGTTAGAGGTCCAAAGAAGCAAAAAGGACCTTCCTACATTAAACCTGAAGATTTTTTGATCTGGCTTGACTATGTAAAGGAAAATAATATCAACAAAGTCTGGTACTATTTATTCTCGACAATGTTTAGGTTAGGACTTAGACCGGGCGAATGTGCTGGCCTTTACTGGACCGACTTTAATTTTGCGAAAAACGAAGTCCATATTCAAAGAAAAGTTCGCTGGGATGAAGTAACGGCTGCACCAGAGATAGAAAATTTTCTAAAGACTGAGAGTAGTCAAAGAATAATGTCTTTTTCTTCTGAATTGGCCTTAGATTTAAAGGAATGGAAGCTTTTAAGTGAATCAAGTGAGCTGGTGTTTCAGTCTCCACAAGGAGGGCTCATAAAGCAAGGGTCTTATTTGGCTGTAGCAAATCGATCATTTAAAAGGTTGGGTATGCCATATAAGACGGCGAAGATTTTAAGACATACCCATTGCACCTTAGGATTGCTTGCTAACGGGGGAAATATCTCGGAACTCCAACATCGGCTTAGACACACTAACCGCAAAACAACTGAGACATATGCTCATCCTGAAATCATGGAAAAATCTGAGTTGCCCCAGCTCATCGAAAATGTGATTCCGAGATAATCACATCGTTTTCACATACGTTTCCTTTTTTCAGCGTTTTTAATCTGAATTTTCTAAATAATTAAAGGAGGTTAAAAATAAAAAAAGGGGTCCCAGCGGAACCCCTAAAGCTCTATCCACCTAAGGTGAAATTTCTAGGGAAAAGCTACTACACACGGATAAGACAGAACGTGCAGCAAATTCGTGAAACGGGGAAGGATTCTAATCTTGCAGTAGAAGAGCTTACTGTGTATCTCCAAATTCTTGGATTTTTATGTTTATGCATTGAGCTAAAACTATAATCCAACATATTTATGTTAAACCTCTTGTGAATGCCTGGATTTTATACCTCTTGTATATAAAATTGTCAACTTTTAAAGCTAAATTTAGCATTTTATAAACAAATAATTGGTCTATTTTTTAATAAATTAACTAGTATTTATAGAGATTTATGGGAAAATATGAGTAGTTAGTTATTCAGAATATAAGTTATGTGAGGTTCTATGAGACGGTTTTGGCTTATCGCTATAATAGTATTTTATCCGGTAATAGCGCCTGCGGCTCTGAGTGCATTTGAGGAGTCTGACTCGAGAACAGGTAGGAAAACTACGATCAAAAATCCGACATTACCAGGGTCTGACGGGGAGCAAAGCTCTCCTGAATACTTTACCGAAGAGGAAAGTGACGGCTCCGTGATAAAGGTATTTAGGAGAAAGTCTCCGATTAGGTACGATCAAATTAGGTCTTACCTAAAT
>JANQHA010000672.1 GCA_028282865.1 Oligoflexales bacterium | reverse complement strand
GAACAATCAACGTCCGACTTTTTATTTTATCAAGAATTGATACCGTGTCGTAATCACCGACCGCACTAGACTGCATGGCATTTTGTTTTTCAAAATCACCCACCTCTACTAGTTTCAGTATCTGCTTTGACATAGCCTCAAATAGCAGCTTATTTTTTGCTATAAAATTGGCAGTGACATAAAAAGAAAGCTTATGTTTTACCGTATCAAGGGTATGCCCCCATTTTACTTCGGTATGATGCATCCACTTCTTGTGGCAGGTAGTAGAAACTAAGATCAAACGATCGACTCGTTCTGAATACATTGCAGCAATGTGCTGAGAAATCACTCCACCCATCGATATTCCAAGCAGGTGACTTTGAGAAATCTGCAAATGGTCCCAAAGTGCCAGTACATCCGCAATCATATCTTTTAACTCAAAGGGCCTAGCAACAGCGGTCTGGCCAGCACCCCGATTATCCAAAGTTAGAACTCTAAAGCCATTATCAACCAAGAATTTAGTCATAGATTTGAAATCACTCATGGACCTGCCGTGGCCATTTATAAGCGTCACCCAGGGACCAGAGTCCCCTAAGCACATAAAGTTAACCCTAGCTCCATCAACCTGAATCAAATTGACCTCTTAGCATCTAGAAATATACCAACTTCCAAAACTGAAGCCGACCCTTCAGTATATACAATTTAATACTTTAAAATCAATAAGTTATAAATATTTACCTCCGAAGTTCTTATGTCGGATTTTGAGCCTCCGAAAGGGGTATGTAAACAAAATCTTAGGTGGTTTTTTGGCACAAAAAATTCTAGATCGTTCAGCGAGCGTGATAGCTGTCGACTCTTCAGCTCCTTCGAGGCAGTTGTTAGTTGAGGTCATCAAGTCTTTAGGTTTTGAAAACGTGCAGGGCATGAGCAATATCAAAGACGTCCTCAATTATCTCGAGACCGAAGATGCCAACTGGATCATATGCCCCTTTGAAGGAGACGCCGTCGAAAATGGGCTTTCACTACTTCAGCTGTGCACCCAGCACCCTGAGCTGAGGTCGATAAGAGTTAGCATACTGGCATCAGACGACGAGAAGGAGCTATTACCATCAGCTTTTGAATTCGGAGCACTTTCTTGGCATCAAAAGCCATTCACTAAAGATACCCTTACCGAATCACTAACAAAGCTCTTGGACCAAGTCGGCCTGGCAGAAGGAAACTCTTCTCTTATAGCCGCACACCATGTTCGTCCCGTACTAGATGAGCAAAACCAACACGAGCCTCACTTTGAATTGGAGCGAAACCTACTACACCTATTACCAGGTAACGCCGGTCAACTAATCGAAATATCGAAGGCCCTAGTAAAATTAGACCGAAAAGATGAGGCATTCACGACTCTAAACCAAGCAAAGATGATCGACGCTGATCTTACCGACGAGGTAGACAAACAAATTAAAGAACTCGGCTTGAACGAGGAGCCCTCAGGAGAGGATTCATCATCAGAGGGCGAAGAAGGAGACGATAAAAAGGAAGAAAAAGGCGAAGTAGTCCCAGAAAATTCACTAAATATCCTCGGAGTTAAAACCGTTGTAGTTGTCGACCCCGACGACAGCATTCGAAACGGAATCAAGGATATTCTGACGGAAGTCGGCGTGCCAAATATAGAGGTGTTTGGCGATGGAGTAAGCGCAGCCAAGTGGATAAAGGAAAATCCAAACCCTGACCTCGTCATCCAAGAGTGGCGCATCCCCAAGCTAAGCGGACCAATATTTTGCCAACGAATCATAAATGAAGGGGCCACCTCTACCCCAATTATAGTAATCAGTTCACTGGTACAGCTATCTGATGTTCCTATCGTTAAGGAGATGGGAATCAATAGCATCATTAATAAGCCTTTTGACAAAGCAGATTTTCTAAGCACTATCATATGGACGTTGCAGCAAGATCGTTCGCCATCTGAACTAAGCTCGTTAGAAATCAAAATTAAGAAACTGATAAAAGCCAAGAAAAAGGATGAAGCTGCCGTTGAAATGGCTAAGTATATGCAAAATGATCATGCTTCCGAAGGGATGAAAAAGCTACTCTCAGCAGAGTGGGAATTTTTCAACAAAAATTATATTGGTTCTCGAGATCAGTGTATCGAAGCCATTAAATTGCTCGGGGACTCGGTAGCACTATCGAACCTTCTCGGTAAATCTCTTATTATGCTACAAGACTATTCAGCCGCAGTTAAAAGCCTCGAAAAAGCACAAGAGCTCTCACCTCAAAACATTGAAAGGCTATGCACTCTGGCCGAGTCACACTCGGAACTAGGTGACACTGAGGCTACCGATGCCGCTATGAGCGACGCCATAGACTTAGACCCTGATAGTGACCGTATCAAAGAATCCCAAGCTAAAGTCGCAATGAACAACGGTGACGAAGAAGGTGCAAAAGCAATCATGGAAAACTTGGATTCCCTGCAAAATATCTTATCGTATATGAATAGTAAGGCAGTAGCGCTTACTAAAGCCAACAAGTTCGACGAGGGTGTTAGCCAGTATCAAACAACCATCAGTTCCATTCCGGAAGCAAAACGTCACATCAAATCCTTAGTTTACTACAACCTAGCGCTAGCGCACACCAGAGCTGGGAACTACGATGAAGCACTATCACATCTAGGCCTGGCATTACTAAACCCGACTAAAAAAATTCGAGCCAAAGCTACTTCATTAAGAAATAGGCTTAAATACACAGTAGAAACGGGTCAGCCATTCAAATTTGCAGGAGATAACAACAACACCACGGCTCAGGAAAGCAATGACAAGCAAGCTGAAAAAACACCAGCAACTGAATCGTTTAAAAATCTCATAGCTGCTTTGCAACCAGCTAAAGGAGAAATCGGTTGTTACTTACTGTTTAACCCTGCCCAATCAGATCTAGCCAAAAAAATGCTAGCTAAAACTCCAAAATACACCGCCAGAGATGCCATCGAAAGGGAAGAAACTTTTCAAGACGGTCACAAAAAAGCTTCTTAAGTTATCGGATAAGATAAGAACGCCGGATTTGAAATTTATTTAAAGCTTGCGGAAAGTAAGAACTGCTGCTGTTAGCAAAGTATTTATTACAAGCACAGAAGAAGAAAAAGCATTAAGAGGCTTTCTTAACCTTTTCCGCAAGCCATGATTTGATCAAAGATTGATAAGGAATATCCTGCTCATCAGCGATAACTCGAATTCTATTCAAGATATCTCTAGGTAGACGCAAACTAATTGATTAAGGTATTAGGACAAAACAAGACACTTGACCAGCTGGTTTTTACTTCATTTGTTGCAAAATATTTTTACGTATAGTCGAGCCAAAGACTTCGCAAGCACCTGCTAATTCTCGCCAAACTTCATACCCGAGATTGCTTTTATCCAGATAATTACCGTCTCTTAGTCTGATAGCGATATCACCAGCGGCGACATCAAGCCTAATCGCTTGATCCGATGGTTTTTGCCGTGTATTTCCTCGCCGTAGCTGCACTATCGCCCCTTCCATGTTTACGCGATGGGTTTTTAGCGCTGCAGCTAAGGACGCTTGCTCTATATCTGTAAGTGAAAACCAGACATTGCTAATATCTTTCGCTAGGTCTTTCACCAAGAACCTAACATTGCGCTCAGTAACTCTTCCGCTATTAACATTCTCTACTAAACTATCGACTTCTGCACTTGGGTCAGCAAACAACTGGCCACTAAAGCTTAGAGAAATAATGAGTAATATATGTCTTACTTTTAAATACATAATGGGTATTTTAGGAAAAATCCTATCAGTGTGCAAGTATACGCGTAACTCTTAAGAAGCAAATATACGTTTAGAAAACCTAAATCTAGTGACAAACTTCCTCTAAATAATCCTCATGTTCTTCGTCATGGATGTCAGGAAGCTCTTTGGCGAGCTTTGCGACTTCGTAGCCCTCGAGAGCCTCATCAAACTCATCGTTAGATATGTATCCTTTATCATTCAGTAGGCCTTTGAGGCTAGTTAAGGTCTTTCGTACAGCTCGGTTTTGTTCAGCCTGCCGTCCTGAGGTTTTCTCCAGCTCAAAGATCTTAGTTGCTAGGTCCAGTAAGCCAGCCTCTAGTAGGTCCACTCTTTTCTTCATGAGAACTCCTTTTTCGCTCAGGCCAGCTATCACGCTAGCCACTAAAGAGTCTCTCGGAAGTACCCAGGCAAAATTTAGGTAAAACTGCAAAATATTATATAATACACAACAATATCAGATATTTACATTGATTAAGAAAGTATTTGGCCTCGACTTTTTAAAGCCCTCGGTTATTGGTGTTAACCGAAGCCTGTGATATACAGCGCTACGACCGTTTGGGGGAATTATGAAGGAAGATATCGGGCAACAAGCTATCGCGGCACTAGAGGGCATTGTCGGGGCTTCACGCCTGCTCACTGACCCAGAGTCTATTGAGCATTACGGCCAGGACTGGACCAAAACAGGGCCGGTAGAGGCTCTGGCAGTGGCATTACCATCAGATACAGATCAGGTTTCGAAAATACTCAAATACTGTAGCGACCAGGAGTATGCGGTTGTTCCAAGCGGCGGCAGAACCGGACTGGCTGGAGGTGCAATGGCCTGTAAAGGTGAGGTCATTTTATCGCTGGAGCGCATGAATAAAATATTACGTTTTGACCCTATCGGCGCAACCATCACGGTCGAGGCGGGCGTTACCACTCAAGCGGTCCAAGAAGCTGCCGCAGAACACGGGCTATTTTTTGGTTTGGACTTAGCGTCTAAAGGCAGCAGTCAGATTGGCGGTAATATCGCGACTAATGCCGGTGGTACCAAGCTGATTAAATACGGCGGAATGCGAGAACAAGTTTTAGGAATTGAAGCCGTGCTACCTAGTGGCGAGATCCTTGACCTAAATACCAGCCTTCGCAAAAACAACGTCGGTTACGATCTTAAGCAATTATTTATCGGCTCTGAGGGAACCCTCGGCATAGTGACCAAAGCAACCTTAAAGCTAATGCCAGCCCCTAAAAACCTTCGCGCGATGCTAATGGCGGTTCCTGACTTTAGTAAAGTCACTGAACTATTTTCCATGTGCTCAAAACATCACCTAGCTCCGACTGCCTTCGAGTTTTTTAGCGATCAGGCATTGGCTGTTGTTTTAAAGCATAATAGCAGCCTGAAAGCGCCATTTGCGACCGACGCCAAATACTATGTATTGTTAGAGGTAGAAGACCACGGAAGTGCAGAAGAGGCGATGGGATGTTATTGTGAGGCAGCTATGGAAGCATCATTGATCGAAGATGCGGTCATCTCATATTCATCTGATGACTTTAATTCTATATGGTCACTACGAGAAAATATTTCTGAGTCTTTAGCAACCGACGGACGGGTTGCAAAGAATGATATCGCATTAGCTATCTGCGATTTAGCTGGCTATCTAGAAGAAATTTTAGCGCTAACGAATCAAAATGCTGATATCAATATCGTGTTGTTTGGCCACATTGGAGACGGCAATATCCACATCAATTACACAGCACCGTTTGACTTAAGCGAAGAGCAATTTAAAGGGCAAGTAAAGGATCTTGAAGAAAAGTATTTTTCTATCCTAAAAAAGTACAGAGGGTCGATCAGTGCTGAACATGGAATAGGAATTCTAAAAAAACCACAGCTACCGATTTCATGCACCCAGCTCCAAATAGACTTGATGAGGCAAATCAAAAAGTGCATCGACCCGAAAGGCATTATGAACCCAGGTAAAATTTTTGACTCTAAAATATAACCCACTGATAAAACTATAAAAATATATTCCTAGTTAAGAATTAGATGTCATTTTGTTAGAACCATCAACAGTGTTTTGTCGGGTATTTTGAAATTGAGGAACTATTAAATGACTAGCAGCAGCGAGCAAATCAAGCGGTTGGGGTTGGATAAAGTCGGTATCGCTGAGGCTTCTCAGCTTTTTTATAACTTGTCATACGAAGAACTGTTTCACCATGAAACAGAAAATTGCGACAACGATTGGTCGAAAGGAACAGTAACTAGCTGCGGTGCAGTGACAGTTGACACCGGGCGATTCACCGGGCGCTCTCCTAAGGATAAATACATAGTCAAAGAGCCAGGTTCAGAAAATAATATCTGGTGGGCGGG
>JANQHA010000668.1 GCA_028282865.1 Oligoflexales bacterium | reverse complement strand
GGCATTTTTAATTTCAAAGTTAGTTAAATCATATTTATCACCGTCGGAGGCACCTTCCTTTACTTCGTACATCGTTTCCAAACATTTCTTAAATGTTTTATATTGGTCACGAGCATTAGTATTATAGTATCTAAGGCGTTTAGTTTTTAGGTTGAATGGAACATATAAAAAGTCTCTTTTAGATACCGGGGCATCAATAATTGTACCCGCACCTTCATCAAATGCAGCAACGCATACCTTGTCGGCTTTCGCACTCAATATCTGTTTATAGCACTCCTCTAACGTCGTATTCGTGCCAATTGGTTGGTACCAGTCTTTTCCCAGTAGATATGCTGGTTGAAACCCCACGAAGACTTGACCTTTGCCAACCATTAATGGGTCGAACTTCGATGCCGGCACCCTACCTTTATAGCGAATAAAAGCCACACATTCTAATGGCTCCGAAGCCTCTTTATCTTGCTTATAGTCCACGATGTTAGCGTTTAGCCATGCCAAAGCCCTCTTCTTTGACTCGCTGACATTAGGCTTTTCTAATTTTTCTGTGTTCAGACCACTTGTATCATTCTGACCACATGCACTAGCAAGCATTAGCGCCGTGCTAAAAAAAGTAACCCCAAGTAGTTTCATTTCTCACTCCAGTTTATTTTGTGTCCAAATGGGTCAGATCGACGCCATTTTAGCCCGTGCATATCATAAAGCAAGCCACGTACCAAGAAAAAGAGTAGGAATATTAGCACAAACGATATCGAAGGTATTTATTGATGTCGAAAAATTTGACGTTTTTTTTCCGGCAAACCACTATAATTTCATAAAGAAAAGCCATAGCGGCTTATTGTAGCTTTTTGGAGCGGATCGGTTCCTTGTAGGCGAGCAGTTTTCTCAGGGATACGATCCCGCCTATTAAACAATTTACGGATCTTCGTTTTTACGGTCAATATATCCAGAGCCAGTGTAGCCCCTTCTACCATCGTAACTTTTACTCTTGCTCCTACTACTGCCCGAATCTATATAAACTACTTTGGGCTTTTTAGCTAGAGCGACACCAAGCCTTAAAACTGTCACTCTTAGGCCCTTAACTTCCTTTTCCAGTTCCTGCGATTTAGTGGCGGCCCTTTTCTCCGCTTCAATCAGCTGGACATCTACTTCCCGGGTCTTACCTGAGAGAAATGCTAAATAATTAGAGAGATTTGATTCGATATTTTTCATAGAAGCTATAAACTTTTTTTGGTGTTCCTGTAAGTTTTCCTTTTTTATATCTTTAGGCATAAACGCATCGGCTTTAAATGATCTGCGAACAGAGCAAGCGCAGCTAGGTTCTTCCTTGCCCTTAAAATCTCTCCTCGCACCCATATTATCCTTGTAAACGATGCTTTTAGTGCTAACAGGAGCCTTGTGTTTAAAGAATGATTTAGTTGGGTCTGGAACAATTTTGTATTTGCCCTTGTTGCCTTTCAAGACAAAGCCGTTAGTGCAGTACGCATGCTCAATATTTTTAGAAGAAGGTCGTTTAGAAGGTCCACTTATTGTTGAATACGTTCCTAACCCTCGCCCAGCATTATTGCAGTCTTGTATTATTCTATCATATAGACGCTTAGCTCCATCTGAGACGTAACTGAGATCGACATTCGCCTCCAAAGTCATAAGCATAGTATGGTCGCAGAAATACTGCGTATGTTGAAGCCCTTTGACCTCTTCTTCAAGACCTAAAAAACCGGAAAAGCCTGACTGGCTGACAGCCGTATAGGACCCTCCATATATTGCGCAACTATATAAAGTGCGTTGGTGGTCTGTTAATACAGCTAGAGCTTCTCTAGACTTCTGCCACATCTTTTTTAAGTCTTCCTGCTGGCAGCTCTTAGAGTATTCTACCATACCTTTCTTTTGCGCTAGAAATTTTTCAACTATGCTATCGAAACCGTCGGTGACTTTTATAAGATCGTTGACACTGCTAGTAAACATCCTTTCAATCCTTGCAAGGTCAGTATTCCTCTTTTCCAAGTTTTGGCCGTACTTTATTTCTTCAAAGGTTTCTAGTCTTTTTAAGACTTCATCTAAGACAGCATCGATTTGACTAGCAGCCTCCATTAATTTTAACCTTGCGGTGTGATATCTAGCTGCTCTTTTGTCATTCGAATTTACCGCACATTCTAAACCAGCAAATGCCTGATCGTGCATTGTAAAGGCATCATTAACATTATCGAATTCTTTTGACGAAATATCTGATCGTAGGGCTTTGCAGGAAATCGAGAAAATAAAAATTGCTACACAAGGAAGTACTCTTCCACTCAATAATTTCATGCCTAAACCTCGAGTTTAGAAATTGTATATTTAGCTAAAATTCTAGCAGTAAGTATATCCAAAGGCAAACATACCGAGTATTTGTCAAAACTAAAGAGTATAAGACCTGCTAGCCCGCTGATCGCCCCAACTGCTTGAAATTCTCCGCCATCGGCTCGGAATAACGAAGGATCATCCACCGCCGGAGAAATAGTGCTGCTACCGCTTACGCACCTTAGACCTGGACCGAATGTTTTTCGCTAGAGGATCAAGGTGCGGCATGGTACCACTAGGGCCATCATACCAG
>JANQHA010000429.1 GCA_028282865.1 Oligoflexales bacterium | reverse complement strand
AAAGAATACGAAAATCATCTTTATCTGGAAACCGTGCCATTACGATAATGGGAACCTCTATGAATTTTTGTTGTTGTCGAATCCTATTATATAACGCTAACCCGTTTACCTTCTTTGACTGCCAATTCATTACGATGAGATCATAATTCTCGTGATCTAGTAGCTTTATTGCATCTTTGCCGTTTAGGCAGGTCGTGGTTTCACGGATACCCAAGGCGAGTAAATGACTTTTTATGGTTTCCTGAGCGTCGATGTCATGGTCGATTATTATTGCTCTTTTAGGCAAAGGGGTTTGAACCATTTGGTTATCAATTTTAATAGTAGAAGGCCATTGCTTCTCTTTGACCTCTCCTTGGTGTTGCCTTTTTTGATTTGGAACCTCTTGGTTATTTTGGCTTTTAGCGTACCTTGTGTTTGGTTCAGTAAGCTTGCTAGATTTATCAATCCTCTTTTCGGAAGGTTCGTAGTTTCTTTGGGAGCCATTTTTAAACTCAGCGGCGGCGGGGTCTTTCTGAGTTTTGGATTTTATTGAAAAGCCTGCTCGATCGGTCGATTGATTTATTTTAATATCGCTTGAGCCTAGGTTACTGTTGATGGACTGCTTGGTATTATTTACTAGGTCATTGCTGCTGTCTGAAAACTTCGCCTCGTTAGATTCATAGTTGTTACTTCGCGAGTCTTTTGAGTCATTTTGAACTACTTGGTCCCTTTTTAAAACCCGCAGATCAAGTTCATTACTTTGCTGAGTACCCTTGGCAATAGTAATTCCTGGGGATGTCATTTTTGAACTGGATTTGCTGATGCTTGTTTGGGGGGTACTCGAGGGCTCATTCTCATTCAGTTTTCCTTTGAAAACTTTGATGACTAACTCTGTAAGGATCTCTTTGGTGAAAGGTTTTACTAAAAACCGACAGTTTTCGTCCTCACGCATAACTTTTATATCTTCACTAGTGGCTAGGCCAGAAATAAGGAGAATAGGAGTTTTACTGTAGATTTCTTGGTTTCTCAGGAAGTTGTAGAGCTTTTTGCCCGCGGTCTTTTGAAGGCGCCAGTCGAGTACGATAAATTCGAAGTACCTGCACTGGGCGACCTCAGTGGCTTCGTCACCGTCGTTGAGTGTTACATTATCTGTGAAGCCCAGGCCGCTTAAATACCCTTCTATTAACTGTGTTAACGAATTATCAGCGTCTACGATGAGCGCGGAAAGCCTTGGTTTACCTGTACCTGATGTATTTGTACTCATAAGCTTAGCCTTAAGCTGTTTAATTATTAGATATTTATTTGATTCGGTAGGGCTATAGTCTTGTTTAGATTTAATCGAGATTATCTTTTTTAATCCTTTAATTACAGATAGATACATTGGTTTATATGGAAGGTATTGATAGGAACTTAGCTGCTTTGGCCGGTGTGTGGTTTTCGGAGTGGCGATTTAATTGCGTTAGTGACTTTAAGGTTATTTTTTTCCGGATAATTCGTAACTATTTGATATACTAAAAAAAAAGAATAAGGTGTTTTATGGTTGCCCCAGCAAAGTTTTCTCCACGTTCTGATTTGAGTGCCTCTTTCGTTGTCTTTTTAGTTTCGATGCCGCTTTGTCTTGGAATTGCGGTCGCGTCGGGAGCTCCAACCATTTCCGGAATTATCGGTGGGGTCATTGGGGGCGTGGTCGTTGGCTTCTTAGGCGGTAGTCCGTTATTAATCAGTGGTCCTGCTAACGGGCTTTTGGTGATTTCATGGGAGTTTATCCAGCAGCACGGGTTTGCTCTGTTTTTATGGGCTATCCTTTTAGCAGGCCTGCTGCAGATGCTTGCCGGGATTCTCAAGCTTGGTCAGTTCTTTCGAGCCGTGACCCCTGGGGTCATTCTAGGGCTAATGGCTGGATTTGCCATCGTTATTCTTTCAGGACAGATGCTAGCGGTAATGGGCGAAAGCAGTGCAGGCACTGTACTGGGTAACTTTACTGCGCTTGCTAAGCACATTCGGGTAGCTATTTCGAGCACTGGCATATCCGAGACGACAAAGTTGGGAATAGGGACCTTAGTTTTTTTATTCTCTTACGATCGTTTAATTCCCAAGAAGTTTAAGCTGGTACCCGCCGCGTTGTTAGCGTTAATTATCGCGACTTTTGTAGCTGTTCATTTTAATCTACAGGTCGCCCGTATAGACCTGCCGGACAATATCTTTAAATCTCTAACTCCGTTAGACCTCTCTCTTTGGGACACACTTTTAAACCCAGTAGTTATTAATGCAGCTTTGCTAGTGGCTTTTATTGCAAGCGCTGAAACTCTTTTATGTGCTACAGCAGTTGACAAACTTCATAAAGGCCCGCGGACTCATTACAACCGCGAGCTGACAGCGCAGGGTATTGGTAACACTCTCTGTGGTTTGCTAGGCGGGATACCTATCACCGGTGTGATAATTCGCAGTAGCACAAATGTTCTTGCTGGTGCCAAAAGTAAATGGTCGAATGTTTTTAGTGGAATCTGGTTATTTACCTTCGTTGCACTCTTTCCGTCTTTGCTTGCTGAGGTTCCGCAGGCTGTTCTTGCTGCCGTGTTAATTCATTCCGTTACCAAACTAATTCGAGTCGGTGACCTGAAGCATTTATGGGAGTATGACCGTTTTGCAGTGGTTGTTTTCGGAGCGACTACGTTCGGTGTTGTGTTCTTTGGCGTGCTAGCAGGGGTCGCGGCAGGCTTGTTATTGTCTACTCTTCATTCACTGCAATCGTTGAGTCGAACAGTTATTAATGTTGAACAGCAGCAGCAAATTACCAAGCTTGAGCTTGCTGGAGCAGCTACCTTTTTTCGGATTCCACAGATAGCTACAGCACTAGAAGATATTGACGCTGGAACAGATGTGATTATCGATTTTGAAAAACTACTAATGATTGATTTCTCCGTATATACCATGTTGCAGGAGTGGGAGGATCAACATAAAGCTTTGGGCGGTAGTGTTCAGCCGACCATAACGGAAATTGTCGAAAAACTTCCCTATGTAGCAATGCGACCTTCCTCCAAAGCGGATGCTTAACTCTGCAAGCATACTCTCTAGTAAAAAAAAGAATTTACTTTGAGTTTTTTAGCGGCTTCGTTTGTTCGTTTGCATTAAATAAGGCTGGCCTGGGTGAATTTAAATACGTGTTGTTTAATCTTGAGAGTAGAATCGAATTACAGGAAAATACTAATCGGTTTTTTGGTTTTGTTCTTTGGACTGTTAATTGAATAAAGTATTACAATTGTACGTGATGTGCGATTGACAATCATATGTCTAATTAACATATTGCTCTAGATTTTATCGGTTACAAAAAACTTAAAAGTAATCGTGCGTTGTTTTGCGTTTGAATTTGGAGACAAGCAATGAGGTGGCAGGGCCAAAATATTGAAACCTTGGGGGATCTATCCGACGCGATAGTCGAAGTCGTAGCTAATAAAGACGAGGTTGCAGCAGGAAGTTTACTCGAGCTTTATCAACAAAACTCGTCTTATGCAAAAACTAACATTGGTTATCTAAGTGCGATATATGACCGAAAATTTGGAAAGAAAGTGAGAAAGCTTTTCGCGGTAGAGCACCCAATCTTAGGAAAAAAAGTTTTTATTATTGATCGAGGTTTGGCTGAC
>JANQHA010000013.1 GCA_028282865.1 Oligoflexales bacterium | reverse complement strand
ACTATGCGGATGCTTCTGGTCAACATGATCAACTCTCTTGATGGCTTTGCGGTGGTTGCTCAAACTGAAGACCCCAAGGAAGTTAAAGATCTGATCAAGAAACATAATCCCGATGTTATGTCATTAGATATGAACCTACCTGGTATGACCGGTGTAGACCTACTTCGGAAGTTGATGCCAGAAATCTATATTGCTACAGTTGTTGTGACTTCGCTTGATATTAAGGTCTCACATATCGTCCTTGAAGCTCTTGAGGCTGGCGCGGTTGATTATTTAAAGAAGCCTGATATGGCTAATATTGACGAGTTCAAGACTTCGCTCGAGCAGAAACTTAGAGTTGCTGCTAATGCTAACGAAAGTAAGAGCTGTAATAAAGCCGAGATTAAGTCTAGTAATTTAGATTTTACCCCTGATGCTCTAAAAGGCTCACGTATCGTTTTAGGGGCTTCAACCGGCGGCACTGAGGCTTTAAAGGTAGTGTTACTGTCGCTTCCGAGAAACATTCCTCCGACTGTTTTAGTACAGCATATCCCGGCAGCCTTTTCTGGTGCTTTTGCGGATATTTTGGATAGGCTTTGTCCTTTTAAAGTGGTTGAGGGCAAAGATGGCGAGTTGCTGGAAGAAGGGAAGGTTATCGTTGCTCCTGGTGGCAAGCAGATAGAGGTTGTCCGGTCAAAAGGCGGCGTTGAATCAGTGAAGATATTTGATCAAGAAAAGCATCCCTCAGGCCATATTCCCTCAGTAGACTCGCTATTTGAGTCAGCAAAAAAAGCCTTTAGTCGCCATAATGTCGTGGCAGCGATATTGACCGGTATGGGCTCTGACGGTGCTAAAGGAATGAAACAGTTGAAAAATGCAGGAGCTTATACAATTGGTCAAGATGAGGCGAGTAGCGTCGTTTATGGGATGCCTCGCGTTGCCGCTGAGTTGGGTGGCCTGGCTGAAGTGCTCACATTGAATGATATCGGAAAGGGAATTGTCAAGGCTGCGAATGCGTTGCCAGTTTCGTCGAATAGGAAGAGAACAGTAAACGAATAAAAAGGGGAATTTTATGGCTATCCAGGTACCGGTACTGATTGTTGATGACGATGAAAACATCATTAGTTGTATTGAAGACATTATCTCAGAGGTTAAGGTTGGTGAGTACGAGATCATAATAGAAACCGCAAATGATGGTGTTGAAGCTGTCGGTAAGTTGCAGTTTAGTGGTAAAAGATATGCCTTAGCTACCGTGGACCTTCATATGCCAGGTCTTGATGGGCTGGGTGTCATAAAGAAAGTTAGGCAATCCGAGAGCAGCAACAACGACATACCTATGATCATTGTATCGGGTTATGTTGGTGATGTTGTACTCGACGATGATAAGTTATCGGGTGAGTTTGATAAGGTTCACATCTTAGAAAAGCCGTTTGCCCCAGAAAAGCTACAAAAATGGGTTAAAATTTGGCTTGGCGACTGGATTCAAAAGGAGAAACTAGACCAAGCCTCTTAGTTTAACTATGAGAGGTCGTTATGAAAGTGATTTATTTTTATCCGCTTGTTTTGGCTCTATGCCTATTTTCAAGCTGCAAACAGAAAAAGAAGTCTAGTGGTGGTTCGACGGGGCCGACTAATGTGGACACTCGTTCTCAGCAGGATCAACTAATCGATCCATTAAACCAAACGGCTACTGGTGCTCGTATCACTGTTAACGGCCAAGGTACTGGTGAAACTATCTCTTTGCGAAGCTTTGATCTCGACTCTCTGGGCGGCGTTCCTGTAGTCATAGAGAATTTGAACTCTAACTCCATTGCGGTAGGGGTTTTGTCGCCTACTGGCGTCCAATTGCAGAGCTCGTCAGGACAGTATAGTCTTAGAGGGTCGCTTCCTTCTGGTGCAACCAGTTCAACCATTGTTATTTTAGTGAGAGATCTAACTAAATGTGGCACAGACCCGGATTGTAATATCACCCCTGACAGCAGCGGAAGGTTCTCCACTCAGATTCAGCGTAATAGCCAAGCTGACTTAGTGGGGGAGTTTAACGTCGTTCTAGCTGATAATACCAACAACAATAACAACAATAATCCAAATAATAACAACTTCAATAACGGATCGGGTATTGGAAATAGCTTCCAGAACTTTCTAAGAAACCCATTTGTTACCATTGGTAATGGAGCCAGACAATTTTGGGATTACTTAAGAAGTAAATTCTATTAATTAAGAATGGTCGGAGAGTTTGTATGGTCATAACTCTCCCGAATCCATTTCTCGAGCGCTTCTCTTGGGTTTTTAACGACCTCTTTGGTAATTAAAAACTCGCTTTGTCCACTGTTTTGCTGGACTAACTTTAACCCGTGTTCATAGCTCTTGAATATTGATTTGCATTGCTCAACAGGAGTTGCATTAGCAGCTTCAGCTTCTTCGCATATTAAGTTTATTGCATCTTCAGTAAATAATAGGTTCATATGATGCCTATCGAAAAATGATAGAGCAAATTCCTCAATTTCATTTGCCCTAGGGTGCATATCAGCTATAGGTTGATAGTCTTCTAATGCTTTTTTCAGGTGTTGTTTTGGGTCCTCCACAAGGCCTTTATCGATATTAAATTCTCTCAGGTTTAGAGACGGTAGCTCATACTTAAAGTCTCTGAGGATTCTCTCGCATACAGTCATTAGTGCTCTTGCCCCAGTTTTTTCTAATGAAGCATACTCGGCAATTTTTTGAAGAGCATCATCGTCGAAGTTAGCCTTAATACCATATGCTGAAAACGCTCTTATGTATTGTCGGATAATAGACCCTTCTGAGTTTTTAAGAATCTCAAATAAGTCCTTTTCCTCCAGGTGCTCGCATGAAACTCGTATAGGTAGTCTACCCACAAACTCAGGTTCGAAGCCGAAGTCGATGAGGTCCTGGGTTGTTGTATGCTTCAATAGGTTGTCATCGTCACTAACATTACTGACACTTTGGTTAAAGCCAATACTGTTGTGGTCGAGTCGGTCCTTGATCAAATCAGTGAGGCCAGTAAATGCGCCGCTGATAATAAAAAGTATATGCCTGGTATTGATAACTCTAGAATCTAGCTTGCCTTTCTTTTGGAACTCCATAAAGGCTTGCATTTGCGAGCGCATATCATTCCCAGAGCTGAGATCAACATCTGTTTCTTCCATCAGTTTTAGCAAGCCAAACTGAACGCCTCTTCCAGAAATGTCTTTACCGCGTTGGTGGTCTGATGCTGCTAGTTTATCAGCCTCATCGAGGTAGACGATTCCATACTGCGCCAGCTCAATGTTACCATCGGCCTGCTGTACTAAGTCCTGTATCAAGTCATCGACATTTCCCCCGACGTATCCGGTCTCGCTAAATCGGGTTGCATCAGCTTTGACAAACGGAACCCCGATTAGCTTGGCGATTTGCTTGATTAGGTAGGTCTTTCCAACCCCAGTAGGGCCTAGCACCAAAACATTCTGCTTAGAGTAGTCATCTATTTTACTATCGGGATTTTCATGGCACTCGCGCACATGGTTGTAGTGATCACAGACGGCAATAGCTAGTGCTTTTTTTGCATCATCTTGCTTGATTACGAAACGATCTAAATATTTTTTGATATCTCTAGGCTTGTACCTAAAGTTCAAATCAAACTCTTTAGCGGAATCAATCTCATTATCTTTAAAACTGGTTTCGGCCTGTTCCTGAGGTGGCATTTGGTCAGAGGTAAATTGCTGTGACACTACTTGAACCTGATCGCCGAATCTTTTTTTTACAAAGTCCTCGAATTCTTTTTGAATTTCCTCGGGAGATGGTTTGTTAGTTTGGTCGATCATAATTTCCTCCGGGCCTATTTATTTACCAGGTTGTGTTTTTGAACCATGTAGGCGAGTAATTATAATCACTATAGTTTGCTTAGCAAGGGGCATTAAAATAATTAATAGTTTAGTATTTATAGATAGTTACATTTTAACGCCGACCTAACCTCAACAGAGGTTTAAATCACCGGCTGCTAATTAGCTGTTATAGATAATACGGCATAATGACCGGTATCTTTATCTTTTCGTAACTTAAGAATACCTAGCTTCTGGCCTTCCTCAAGAATCGCATTAAAGTTTCTAAATTCGTACTCAGTTTCGGAGAAACTAGGTCTTTTGCGCTTGATAGCTTGGCGGATGGTGGGTCCCCATAGCAGGCCCTCGCGCTGCTCTATCATCACTTCGATTGTCTTTAAAACTAGGTCTAGTGCTTCTTCTTGAGATTTGGTCAATTCCTTCGAAGTAGATTTTTTCTCGCCAGACTTTTTACCGCTAGCTGATTTTTTGGCCTTAGTTTTGCGCTTTTTTACCAAGTCATCGTAATAAATAAATTCGTCGCAGTTCTCAATGAGTAGATTACTTGAACTGTGTCTAACACCTAATCCTATGACTTCTTTATTATTTTCTCTTAGTTTGCTGACTAGAGGTGAAAAGTCACTGTCGCCGCTAAGTATGGCAAAGGTGCCAACATGAGGCTTGGTGTAACATAAATCGAGTGCATCAACCACTAAGCGGATATCGGCAGAGTTTTTTCCTGAGTACGACACGTGAGGTATCTCTACTAGCTCGAAAGCGTGCTCATGCAGCTGACGGCGGTCATCTTTGTAGCGGGTCCAGTCCGAATATGCCTTCTTAAAAACGATTTTTCCTCTGTCGAGAATCCTCTCAAGGGCAATGCTTAAATCAAACTTCTCAAATTTCCCCTCTTTTGAACCGATTGCTAAATTTTCATAGTCGCAGAAAACAGCGATACTTGGGGTGTTGGTGTCCATGTATTTTTCCTTCGTTATTGTCGAAAGCTTGGTTGTTATATTTTATTCTACTCCCTAGCCTTGAGCTTTCTCGTTAAAGTCTATATAAAGTTTGAGCATCATAGCAATATATGGAAACAGTTTACCAGGTAGAAAGTGTTATCATGGCCAATATTGACAAGGAAATTGCCAAACGGCGAACCTTTGCTATTATTTCTCACCCTGATGCCGGTAAAACGACTATAACAGAGAAGTTGTTGCTATATGGCGGTGCCATTCAGATGGCGGGGGTTGTAAAGGCTAAGAAATCGAAGAAGTTTGCTACCTCTGACTGGATGGAACTGGAAAAGCAACGCGGCATTTCGGTCACTAGTTCTGTGATGAATTTTCCCTACAAAGACCACGCGATTAATTTGATCGATACTCCGGGTCACCAAGATTTCTCTGAAGACACGTACCGAACTTTGACCGCAGTTGATAGCGCACTAATGCTAATCGATGCTGCAAGTGGTGTCGAAGCCCAGACAAAAAAACTATTTGAAGTCTGCCGTATCCAGAAAACTCCGATCATGACATTTGTCAATAAAATGGATCGTGAGGGGCGTGAACCATTCGATTTACTAGACGAGATAGAGAAAGTTCTTGGAATTCAGACTTACCCGATGACTTGGCCTATTGGAATGGGGGACCGATTTCTTGGTGTCTACCACCGACACAATAAAAGCTTGAGTCTTTTCGATAAAAATAGCGATCGGGCAAAGCCTGTTCAACTTTCCGAAGCAAGTTTGGCTTCAAAAGTTATTGATGATGAACTCGGTGAAGAGGCTGCGGAGCAGCTGCGTATGGAAATTGAATTGCTAGAGGGTGCTGGCGAATCATTTTCGCTCGAGAAGTATTTAGCCGGTGAGTTAGCTCCCGTGTTTTTTGGAAGTGCCCTCAATAACTTTGGGGTAGAGACATTGCTGGATCATTTGGTCGAGTTAGCTCCAGCTCCTTACGGTAGGAATGCACGCGAGCGAACTGTTGAGCCGGATGAGAGCAAATTTTCTGCTTTTGTTTTTAAAATTCAGGCAAATATGGATCCTAGTCACCGAGACCGGGTTGCTTTCATGAGGATTTGTTCTGGAAGATTTGAGCGTGGAATGAAGGCTCATCATGTTCGTCTAGGTCGAGAATTAAGGCTGTCTCGTCCAACTCAGTTTATGGCAAAAGATCGCAGTTTAGTCGATTCAGCTTATGCTGGCGATATTGTCGGCATTCATGACCCGGGAACCTTTAAGATTGGAGATACCCTAACGGAGGGAGAGGCTCTTTATTATACCGGGATTCCAGTTTTTGCCCCTGAGCATTTTGTCCGGGTAGATTTGGCAGACCCACTCAAGTCTAAACAGCTGCACAAAGCTCTGAATCAGCTTTCGGAAGAGGGTGCGGTCCAGGTTTTTCGCCCGGTTGTTTCCAACGACCAGTATCTGGGAGTTGTTGGGGTGTTGC
>JANQHA010000417.1 GCA_028282865.1 Oligoflexales bacterium | reverse complement strand
CAGTTTACAATTTTCGAGGGACCTCCAGTTACCGGGTCTTGCGGGCCACTACCTTTGGTGCAGCCTAGGTTAAAGCTGAATAGTCCGAGTACCGCCGCAACTGCAAATATTTTCTTAGAGTTCATAGTTACTTTCTCCAATGATGGTGAGTGTTTTTGATCTTGAAGATCGAGGGCTTTAACTATCTTATTTTATAAAAATATCAAAGGGGTAAATCTATCTATTTGAAAACAATTTGAGGTGCTGACACCAGCACCTCAATTATCATATAACTCATTGTAATATTGGTAGAAAAACTATGGGGCGCCGTAATAAAGCCAATGCGGCTTAACTAAAACACTCGTTAACAGCTTGAAGGTTGTTGGCAATTCGTTTTTTATGAACTGCCGAGACTTGGGTGAGTGATAGTAGTCATCAAAAGCTTCCGCGAAATAATCTTCCGGTTTTGATGTCACGAAAGCTGATACCTTCGAAGATTTTTTTCCTTCTCCCATGGCTTGAGCCATTTTAATCTTTAGCACATTGAGAGGCATTCTGGCATCAGAAGCAATTTTTTCGAAGAGTGCGTAAGCAATACGGCCACGTAAGGTGTTGTTAGCAGCATATTTAATATCAAGTTTTTGAAGCAGGACTTTATATGGCTTATGAGGGTAAGTTAGCCCTGATATACCTTGTTGAAGGTTTTCTACTATAATACCTTCAAAGTCCTTTTCTTTTTTATCGTACATCTTGTAAAGTTCCTTTCTATAAACTTCAGGGATTAGCGCGAAATTTTTAACAACTAAATCCTTGGAGTCTCCCTGGATAAAACCGGGGTACTTTGCTATCTCTGCTTGACTAATTTGATATGGGACTCAGGGGGTTGATATGCTTCGGCTGCAATGTAATCTAATCCTTGTAGCTTAGACTCAGCCGTACGCTGTTTGCAACCTTGTATTAAACTTACTGCTCCTACTAAGTATAATGCTAGCTGTTTTGAGGACATAGCTTTGCTCCATAAGGTTTAAAAGTGCTAAAGATGATTACTATTCTAGCAGTGTTACCGTTAACGGGCAAAGTTTAGAAAATTTTAGGCCCTGGCCAGTTACGATCGACTTATAAGCTTTTGTAACTTAAGTGCTAAGTGGGGATTAGTAGTATTTAGCCAATTACTAATAAGTAGATACGGGTCGAGCTGTGTTAGAGCAATCAAAATATTTGCAATTTGTCGAAACCTTTGTCATCATATTAAGGTCTAAACTTAAATAGGAGGTCGCTATGATTGTATTAAGATTCGAATTGTGTGGTCTCTTTATTTCCGCTCTAGTCTAAGTCGACTACTGTCTTATAAATAGCTCCACAAATACCAAAGAAAAATTGAAAATCATACTGATCATGTTTTGAAATTCATGCTGCGTTCTCGTCGAGAAGTCTTCTCGCCGTACTATTTTGTACTGTCTCGTTGACTTTTCTCCTGCGGTCTTACCTGAAATCCAAACCACGATCAGTACAAAATCTAGGAGAATGGGGATGGACCTATATCAATATGGGTGGTCCGATGATTTCTGTGGTGACGATGGTATCGACTTGAACTCTGTCGCCAGAGTGATCTCGGTTCACCGAGGTGTTTATAAAATGGTTTCTAAAGCCGGTGAGTTAAATGGTTATCTTTCTGGAAAGCTTCATCATCTGGCGATGGAGCAAGGCATTGCGGTGGGGGATTGGTGCGTTTTAAGCCCCTCATTTATTGATGAGCAGAATAAGGCTGCTGCTTTGGTTGAACAATTGCTACCAAGAAGGTCGAAGATATCTCGGGTAGCCTCCGGCACTACCAGTGCAGAGCAGGTTATTGTGGCAAATGTAGATTATGCCTTCATTGTGACGTCTGCCAACGCAGATTTAAATATTAATCGCTTGCATCGATATATTTTATTGGCTGAGGAAGGTCGGGTCAGGCCTGTGGTCGTCCTTTCGAAGGTTGACCTTATGTCCGACTACCTTGATACAGTTGATCAGCTTAAGCAAAAATTTCCCAATATTGAAGTCGTGGGCGTAAGTGCTGAGTCTTCGATAGGGCTGGATGTATTAATGTCGTTTATAGGTGAGGAGGGTGTCAGCGGTGTTTTTTTGGGGTCTTCAGGTGTTGGGAAGTCGACATTAGTGAATAGGATTCTAGGCCGAGATATTCAAGCCACTAAAACGATTCGTGAGGATGATGCAAAAGGCCAGCATACGACGACTTACCGGGAGTTATTCTTGATGGCAAACGGTGGAATGATTATCGATACTCCGGGGCTTAGAGAAATCCAAGTTTTTGGTGATCAGCAAATTATGAAATCAGCGTTTAGCAAGATTGAGGAACTCGGGTCCCTATGTAAGTACAACGACTGCAGTCACGTCAATGAACCAGGCTGTGCGATTTTAGCTGCTTTATCGTCAGGGGAGTTAGACTCCAAGGAAATGGCGAGCTATCAGAAACTCCAGCGGGAGATAGAATACTCCAACCGGAAGATGGACAAACGCTACTCATCGAATCAGAAGAAGAAGTGGAAAACTATCAATCAGAATATGAGGAAGCGGCGAAAGTTTGAGGGTAGGTGATGATCTTTTCTTCTGCTATTGGTTTGGAGTTCGTATTAAGGCTAGCGAATCACTATTAAGAGGGAGTGTTTTCAAACAATCTTTCTAGGTCAAAATATAGTTAATTTTTATAGCGGGTTATCAGAGCGTAACAATGTTCTGCAAATATTATTGACACAAGGTGATGCAGGTGATTAGTATTCGCCCGTCAATCAATATAGGGGTGAAATATAATGCGATCACTATTTACGTTTTGGCTTTTTTTAGCTCTTTGTGCATCGGTGCATGCCGATGAAGGCGAAATCACCGTATATACCATTGAGAGCTTGGATATCAGTTTCCTGATATACCAGCCTGATTATGATCCTGTTCTATTAGATTACTTTGACTCAAACCTATATAAGGATATGGATGACGTTGAGCAGTTCAATTACGAACCTGAGAGCAAAACCTTTTCTATTGTTTTGACAGCAACTGAAGAGGTGGATCAGCCTGTTCGAATTGAGCTAAATAATCGTAAAGTAAAAGTGTTCTATAACTCCCCTTCGTCTGACGAGGCTACGGAGCTTAAGTCAATAACATCGGAAGTGACAGTTAAAAAGCGCACTGGCGAAGATTTTATCAGGTCGGAAAGTCCATATCATACGATACTTGAACCCGGGGTAACCACCCCTGTCAGTGTCGAGACTTATTTTCTCAATCGTAACATCCCCTTCGGTACTTTAGTTTTTTCTCCTGATCATCTGGATTTGTCAGATGATTTTGACAACAAACGTGAGCTCATTTGGAAGACTCTAGGTCAAGAGGAAAGGCCGACTATCAAACAACTTGTAGAAAGTATTGGAATACCTTCAGGTCGCGTCATTTTAATTAAAGATCCTGATCAGGTGGGTAGTATCGAAAATGAGATACCTAGGGCCGTAGCTTCAATGGAACGGGCATACCCGGGTGCGGTCTGGTATGGCCTTGGTCGAGATGCTTTTTTCCCTACTGACGCATTTGATTCTTTTTTTACTTACATCGGGCAACCAGGTAAAGTAAGGCGCTTGCCAGCAAGTGCTCCTAGTTTTGACAAAAAAAATGATAAAGAGGTCGTGGGTTTCTTAGAAAAACATGGGATTATATTAAAGGATTTTTTAAAAGCGGACTCAAAGCCTGTACTAATTTTTGATATTACAAGTTATAACAAGCGCGGCCCAAGTCAAAGCCGTCAGATCATGCGAGCTGCCTATCAACACTGGACAGAAGTTCTAGAGCAAGATCCAAAGGTACTGCTAGAGAAACTAAATTTTGTAAGTATTTCTGGGAGTATGGCTAGTGAAACTGATCGGTTTCAAAATATCACGAAAAGTTTTGATCTTGCTAAATATCTGAAACGTGTCGAATTCGATGCCGGGCCAGTTCCTATCCTTTCGCTGGAAAAACGACTTAATAAAACTACTTATACTCCGGGCTGGCATGGAATGTTTGGCAGGTTTCGGCCGACCGAAGATGGGCTATATGACACGACCTTAGGAGACGAAGCACCTACAAGCACCAGGCTAGTTATTTTGGCTGAACTGTTTGGCATCATTCAGAAAACAATGAATGACCGTTTTGTTGGACTGGTTATAGACAGCGCAAAATCCCTAGGTGATCAAACGTTCTCGAATCACCTGGAGGCGTTTCTTGCTAAAGATCGTGCAGACGGTAACGACTGCCATGGGACGTTTGGATCCGGTACATAGAGTTTATATTCTTTTATGAACTTTACAACGATCGAGATAATACTAGCTAAAGCCCCAAGAGTTTGGGGCTAAGCAATCGTTTTATTTTGTGGTATCAGGCCTTGGAGTCGCCCCGGTAGAAGGCGGCAGAACCGGATAGACAATTTTCGGCTGTTCACCGGTCAATGTTTTTAGAAATGCTACAATCGATTTTACCTCATCTTTATTAGGTTTTAATCCTAGCTGATGCCAGGCCATAATTTTAACCGCTTCAGCTAGGCTCCATGTTTCTCCGTCATGAAAGTAAGGGGCGGTGAGTTCGATGTTTCTTAACGTCGGTACCTTGAAAAAGTATTTATCAGCCGGTTTTTTTGTAACGTTAAATCGACCTAAGGTTTTAGTGTCCTTAGTATAGGGATGAACCATACCAAATTTTTGAAATGAATTGCTTCCCACAGCGGGACCATTATGACAGGTAATGCAACCAAATTTTTTGAAGTTTTGGTACCCCGTTAACTCATGCTTACTAAGTGCTTTATCATCGCCTCCCAGCCATTTGTCAAAACGTGAGTTTGGGGTGACAAGAGTCTTCTCAAACGCTGCTATAGCGCGCTGAACGTGTTCAATCTTAATCTTTTTTGTACCGTAAACCCTTTTAAATTCCTTTCTGTATTCTGGAATAGAACTCAGAGTTTTAACGGCTAGAGCGTGAGTAGAGGCCATCTCGCCGGGATTAGCTATTGGCCCACCTGCTTGCTCAAATAAATCTTTTGCCCTGCCGTCCCAAAACTGAGCCAGGTTGTAGGAAGAGTTTAGTACGGTAGGGGAGTTGATTGGTCCGAGTTGCCATCCATGACCGATGGAGCTTTTTAGATTGTCGGCACCACCCGTAGCTAAATTATGACAAGAATTACATGAGATAAATCCTGACTTTGAAAGCCGCGGTTCAAAGAACAACTTTTTCCCTAATTCGACTTCCTTAGGGTTTACTTTGCTAGGTCGTTTAATCGGCTGAATCGGCTCTCCGGTGCGGGGCTTTGCCTGAAGGAAATTGATACTACTTACGAACAGATAAAATCCAGCTATCATATAAATGGTTTTCATAACACTACCTCCGAAGATTATGCTCGGAAAATAGAACAGTTAGACCATTCCTTCAACTACAACTTTTCTGTCGCTATCAACAAACAACTCTATTAAAGGCTTGATCTGGCAATTTGTAATAGTTCTATAAGGTTAGAGTTAGACCCGTTATGTAATTCTAGAAGCTTAAGGTAAGGATCTTCGTGCAAATTAAGAGCCCTCGCGAAAGCCGGTTCAGTTTTTAGGCCTTGTTTTCTATAAGATATAATTTGAGTTCGAAGTTTTTGACCACCAAGTTTGAGTAACCTTTCTTCGACTTGAAAATGTTTATAAGCCTTTTGCTCGACGGTTTCGATATTTTGACCAAATAGTTCAAAAGGAACGCCATGGAAGTTGAACCGTGCGATAAGATACTCCAGATCATTTTCGATTCTTGTATGGGTCTCAAAGCTTTCGCACTGTGAGAAATGGGATGAAATCTCGGCCGCAAGTTTATCTAAGTTAGGACTATAAAGCAGGATGTCTACATCTGAACTATTGGTGGCGATTTTGAGTGGAAAGGTACCGGCGATAAGTGGGTCAAACTCGCTTAGCAGATCTAGAACCCTACAACCTTCTATTGCAGAGTGAACTCTTTGGTTTGATTCTAGGTTTATCACTGACTCTAGAGATAACTGGTGGAACTTGATGGCGTAATTATCGAGTTGAAGCTCCAGCTCCTTATTAAAGAATTTATTTAATCCCGAATCTTTAAACTTACAACCAGGATACATCGATCTAATTTTGTCAAAGGTTTGGTCTATGACCACTTCAATATGCTCGAAGCCTTCTGCGATCTTCTTGTCAGGCTTAGGTGCCGGAAGCTCTATCAGGTCGATCTGCCGGCCATCGAAATACACAGATTCGTTTAGTTTAAAAGTGGAGATCGCTCGACCATTTACCGGGCTCTCTATGAGTTTATCGCTGAAGCTTGCGAGGAATTCTTTCATAGCTTCGTATTGATGCAAGGTTTCAACTCTATAGCAAATATGATCAATATCCCAGTGGGGTGGCAGCTCAATGTTTTGGGAGACCATTCGCGATTTAAGAGTTGAGAAGAATGCGTCTAGGAGTTGGTAGAACTTGGTGGCGTTCATTGTTACTCTATATAATTTCCAAGTTTGAGTCGTTAATAGGAGCTGGTCGCCACATTTGATCTCGTCAAGTAATTGTCGCAAGACATAATACCCAGTAAGAGGGCATTTTGCATCGCTTGGTTTGCTGCTTCTGTCAGGATGGTAGGGGCGATTATTACACCCACACTACTGGCCTGATATACTTCAGGGCTCCAAAGGGCTTCAATACCTACTCCTTCAGGAATATGTATCACACTCGTTAAGGCATTATTGAGTTCGCTTGCTAGTCTTGACAGGAGTCGTGGTTCGTCATTTAGGCTTTCAGCAATAACGACATCGGCTCCAGCTCGATCATACTTCAATGCTATATCAAAAGCTTCTTGTTTGTTCTCATTGGATGTACGCGCAAAAATCAAGGTATTAGGGTTTATTTTACCTTTAACGACTGCTGTCAAGACTTCTAAATTTCTTTCTAAACTGATTTGGGTTTTACCCTTCTTCATTCCCGCTTTTCTATTTTGTGGCTCTTGATCATCATAGACAATGCCGGCGGCGCCAAGCTGCTCAAGCTCGTTGACAAGCTCAACTGCATCGGCTGGAGGCAAGTTAAAGAGGCCATCGACATCGACCAGTAAAACGATTTCTGGCAAAGCTTTACGGATATTCCTGGTCCACTCTAACGCATGCTGTGCGGAATAAGCACCGGTGTCATTCTTGCCGATGGCCGCGACAACACCATTACCGCTGAGAAAGGTAACGTACCCATGATTATATGCATGCTTTGCTGTGGTAACATCCCATACACCTACCGCTAAGGTAGGGTTTGTTAAAGCTTGTCTTTTTAATTCTGCACCTGGATGTATCGGATCAGCGACAATCAACTGAGAAAAACTGGACAACAGCATAAGCAGAAGAAACTTCGCCATAGATCATACCTTTTACAAATGATAGTTTGTTCGGACGTATATTATAGCCTAACGCAATTGTCGTTAGGCTGTCAAAGGACCAATCAAAACTAACCATAACCAATTACAAACTTATAAAACCGTTTAACTCTTTTAGTCCGTTTTAGCCTCCAACTCCGCCCACCTTGCATATAAAGCATCGACTTTAGTTTGAGCGCTCTCTAATTCTTGGGTGGCCTTGACAAGGTCAGTGGTGTTAGTGGCAATGCTTGGGTCATCGACTTTTGCTTGAGCGGAAGCTAGGTCCGATTCAGCTTGGAGAATATTATCTTCCATCATGTCGAGCTCACGCTGGTCTTTGTATGTTAGTTTTGCTTTCTTTTTTATGTTTGAATTAGGCTTTGTTTTGTCGCTGGCCTTTTTCTTGGCGCCACTGTTTTTGAGTGACTTCTGCCATTGGTCGAAATCAGCGTACACTTGGCTAGTACCTATTCCATCTAAACCGACATATACATTGGATACCCGGTCTAACATAAATCTGTCGTGACTTACGAGGACCACGGCTCCGGGAAATTCTTCTAGGCTTTCCTCAAGCACTTCAAGCGTCGGTATGTCCAGGTCATTGGTAGGTTCGTCAAGAAGCAATACATCAGCCTCTTGGAGCATGAGCCTCGCTATTACGACCCGGGCCTGTTCGCCGCCTGAAAGCTTCTCTACTAATGTGTCTAGTTGTTCTGGACGAAATTGAAATCGTTTGGCCCAGGAAGCGACATGGATCGATCTTCCTCGGTAAATGACTGAATCTCCTAGTTCGCTTAGCGCTTGCTTTAGTGTTAGGCTTTGGTCCAGAGAAGAGCGTGACTGCTCGAAGTAAACGTATTTAAGCTTATCTGCATGAGTGATTGACCCCTGGTCTGGGTCTATTTCTTTAATGAGTAATTTTAACAGTGTCGACTTACCGGAGCCATTCGCACCAAGTAGTCCTAACCGAATCCCTGGTGATAAAACTAGATTGAGATTTTTGATGAGTGGCTTACCGCCAAGCTTTATACAGATATCTTTGGCTGTGATTAACTTTTTAGTTTTGCGCTCTGAACCAGAAAAGTCGATATTTGCCGAACTCGTCTTTAACCTACCTCTGACATCTGATAGCTCTTCCATAAGTGACTGAGCTCCATCAACCCTTGACTTTGCCTTGGTGGTGCGTGCTTTTGGCCCTCGTTTTAGCCACTCGACTTCACGCCGGACTTTATTAGCTAAAGATTCTGCGTAGGAGGCTTGCTCTTTGCGGAGTTCATTTCTCTTTTGAATGAAATCGCTATATGGCCCTTCACAAAGTAATAGTCCGTCTTTATAGATATGGTTAAGCTCAGCGACTTTGGTGACCGTATTTTCGAGAAAATAACGATCGTGGCTAATAAGTACCCAAGCAAACGAGGAGTTCTTTAGGAGCCTCTCTAACCATAACACGCCTTCTATGTCGAGGTGGTTAGTGGGCTCATCTAACATTAAAATATCGGGTTCTAGAGCTATTGCACCGGCAATTGCTAACCTCTTGCGCCAGCCACCAGATAAGGCCGACACCAGTAAATCCATGTTTTCGAAACCAACCTTACTTAGCGATCTGCTAATATTGACATCGGCATCGTCGACATGGATGCTGGAGGCCTCGACGTACCTCTTTGCTGCAGCAAAAATTGAGTCATTTCTATCAAAGTCATCGCTTTGAGGAATGTATGCGACCTTTAAATGTCGTCTTCTTGATACTTCGCCTTCGTCAGCTTCATCAATACCTGCCAGTATCTTAAGCAAAGTCGATTTGCCCGATCCGTTAGCCCCGATGAGGCCTAGTCGATCTCCTTCGAATACCCCGAAGGTTACCCCCGAGAATAAAGACTTTGAAGAGAAAGATTTGCTGATTAATTGACAGTTTAATAATACCGACATGACTTGAAATGACCACAATCAGTGCAAGTAAACAACCGGAAATCTCATCAAAGTTTCGGTCAAATAATCGGTTAGCGGTAACTCTTTTGGGTCACCGATGTGTTCAAAGATAAACTGATTACCTTTCTCGGTTTGCCGCCGAATAAAATCTGCCGTCATTTTTTGAAGCATCGGCTTACCAGAAATCAAGTCCAAGTGATCAAAGATATATAAATTGTAATCGTCTGAGTCCGCATACTGATCCAAAAGAGTCAAATCTTGGTTGTTGAGTTTTAGCGGGTTTTTATCGGCAAAACTCTGAATGATTGCCTGAGATAAAAGGGTTTTTCCACTACCTGATTTTCCTACAATATTGATAGATGTGGAGCTGTCTACCAACTCCATACACCTATTGAATGTCTCGCTTCTTATTAAACCGCTAAAATGATTAGTCATTATTAGTACCTATTTTCTGAAAGAGTTATTTGCGTTGATTATTTTTGTTTTGAAGCAGAAAAGCCAATCAAATCTATGCTTAAAGAGATAAGTTAGCCTAAGGTGCTGAAATTAAATATAAATTGATAAATCTCTTTGAAGGGTTAGATCTATCTTAGTGCTTGAAATACAGGCATTAGTATTATATTTAGTCCGCTCTTGAGCATTTTTATACCGTTAATAACCACCATGAATCGAGTTAAAAATGAGATTACTATTATCTTTCAGCGTCTTTTTTCTTTTACTCACAACTAGTTTTCATAAAGGGTTTTCTGAGCCCAACGATGGCGAAACCTCTAAGGCGGAGAATAGCAATTCGTCTGAGCAAAGTTCTACTGCTAAACAGACCATAGATATGGCTCAGGTTAGGGCAGCTATTTCGGAGGAATTTATAAACTCGCTTACCCCTGAAAAAATAGTCATGTTTGATCTGCTATTAGAAGACTTAGTCAAGCAGATTTATATCAGCCCTAATATTGAGCCAGCTCCAGATCTGAGCTTTGACCCAGACAAAGCCGGTGTTCAGGAAGTGAACCTTGCTAGCTTTGATTTTGATCTGACTAGCGAACTGAAAAAATCAAGGCAGGCTTATATTGAGAAGAACGGATCAGAGTCGTGGAATAGCGAAATTTGGGATAAATTGAAGCGCCAGGGTGCTCTCATCGTGCCTTCTGCTCTCGACCCTAATCAAAATTATGTGTGGCGTTTTTCTCCTGTGTTTCTCAAAGGTAGCAAGAAGATTGAGATTTCTATTGCTCGAAATAATGATGATGCTCTTTGGCATCTTGTTATTGGTATTCCAGACCGTCTGACTAAGCAAGGGCGGGACCGAGGGCCCAACCTTATAACAGGCGCTGTCACCTCTGTGAAAAGTGTCCGAGATATATTAAGTCAGATTGTCGGCTTAACTGAAAAGCAACCTAAATACTCTGACGCGGAAGTTAAGAAAAACTTGGAGGAACTGTCTGAAGAATTTGTTCTTAGAACCTTACCTAATCGATCTGATTTCAGATTTGACTCTAGGCTCCAAGATGCAGAACTTATGAAAAAGGTAGAGCCCATCTTGATCGACATAGAAGGTAAGGCTTCTAAGGAGTGGGAGAAAGTTGCTACAGGCCATTTTAATGAGCTTAGAACATATTACGATGACAGGGCAAAAATTGCTGCAGAACTCGCCAAAATTCGACAAAGGATGCTTGATAAGGCAGTGCTAGATAGTAAGGAGCTCGAAGAGCTGAGTAGGGGAGTAGGCCGACTAAT
>JANQHA010000408.1 GCA_028282865.1 Oligoflexales bacterium | reverse complement strand
ATCCGGGTTTTTTTGCGTGCTACATAGCTTGCGCGCCTCAAAAGAAGGAGCAGGCCTTTAAGGCCTTGGATGATCAGTTCAAAAGATTACTTTGCGAAGAACCCCAAGCTCCGGAATTAGAGGGTGCAAAAAATCAGATTGTTGGTCAGCACTTGGCGGGTAATCAGCGAAGCCTTTCACAAGCTATGACTATGGCTCTGATGCAGCTTTATGGAGTTGGTGCTGATGATTTTCTAAAGTATTCGGCTCGTGTTAACCAAGTGACTAAATTACGACCGATTATTAACAAAGTGGTTGATCTCGAGCAAGCGGTAAGGGTATCCGTTGGTTAGCTTTACTAAACTTTGGCTATATTAATGAACTTGAGTCGTTTGAATATCAGATGAAATTTATTGATTTTACTGTAAATTCTTTGCAATCGGGATATAATAAAGGTCTCTTTTTGAAATTCCTAGGAGTAGATTGAATGAGTTGGATGAAGCGGACGTTCTGTTCTTCAATTGGTTTAAAAATAATCATGGCGGCGACAGGTCTGGGATTATTTTTCTTTTTGATCGGCCACCTTTCTGGAAACCTATTAACATTCGCTGGTGCCGATGCATTTAACGAGTATGCTGCTAGGCTAAAGTCTCTGGGACCTTTGCTTTGGGTTGCCCGCATAGGGCTGCTCGTCATCTTTGTGGCTCACGTTTTGACAGCTATCTTACTCACTCGAAAGAACCGGGCTGCTCGACCCGAAGCTTACGTTTTTTCAAGTACAATCCAGGCTAGTTATGCTTCCCGTACCATGGTTATGACCGGAATGATCACCTTAGGCTTTATATTGTACCACTTAGCTCACTTTACTTTGCACTGGGTTGATAGTGCTAATGCTAGTCACATGGATTTTTCTGGAAGACACGATGCTTTTAAAATGCTGGTGCTTGGTTTTCAAAACCCAGTAACCTCCGGCATCTATATCATCTCTATGTTTATTTTGGGAACCCACTTAAGCCATGGACTAAGTAGTCTATTTCAATCATTGGGAATCAATCACCCGAATATTACACCGACGGTTAAAAAGGTGGCACCTCTTGTCGCCTGGGCTGTTGTTGCTGGTTTTATCTCTATTCCTGTCTCGGTTTTAATCGGAGTTATCGCCCTTTAAGGAGGTTTGGTTTTGAATCTGGATGCAAAAATTCCTGACGGTCCCATTGCTGAAAAATGGGATAAGCATAAGTTCGATAGTAAGTTGGTAAACCCTGCTAATAAACGAAAGTATTCGGTGATAGTTGTGGGCTCGGGTTTAGCAGGTGGATCAGCAGCCGCGACCATGGCGGAACTTGGCTATCATGTAAAATGTTTTTGCTACCAAGATAGCCCTAGAAGGGCTCACTCGATTGCTGCTCAGGGTGGTATCAACGCGGCTAAAAACTATCAAGGTGACGGCGATAGCGTATTCAGACTGTTTTACGACACCGTAAAAGGTGGTGACTTTCGTTCTAGAGAGGCAAATGTTTACCGATTAGCTCAAGTGAGCTCAAATATTATCGACCAGTGCGTTGCTCAAGGGGTTCCTTTTGCGAGGGAGTATGGCGGAACGCTTGCTAACCGATCTTTCGGTGGTGCTCAAGTTTCTAGAACCTTTTATGCACGGGGCCAAACTGGTCAGCAACTTCTGATTGGTGCCTACCAGTCACTGAGTAGACAGATTGGCCTTGGAAAGGTTGATATGTTCCCGCGTACCGAGATGCTTGAGTTGGTGGTGATTGATGGTCGCGCTAGAGGGATTGTTGTTAGAAATATGGTCACCGGAGAAATATCTTCCCACGTTGCTGATGCTGTTGTGTTAGGAACCGGAGGCTACGGAAACGTCTTCTACTTATCGACTAATGCTAAAGGCTGTAATGCTACCGCGGCTTTTCGCGCCTACAAGAAAGGTGCAGGATTTGCAAACCCTTGCTATACACAAATTCATCCAACCTGCATTCCGGTAAGTGGTGATCATCAGTCGAAGTTGACGCTCATGTCAGAGTCCCTTCGAAATGATGGTAGGGTCTGGGTTCCTAAGAAGAAGGGAGATACCCGCGCTGCAGCCGATATTCCTGAAGATGAGAGGGATTATTATTTAGAGAGGAAGTACCCAAGCTTTGGCAACTTAGCTCCGAGAGATATTGCCTCAAGAAGTGCCAAGGAAGCCTGTGACGCAGGGAATGGTGTTGGTCCGTCGGGGCTTGGTGTTTACTTAGACTTTTCTGATGCGATTAACCGTCTAGGAGAAGACCAAATAAGCCAAAGATATGGAAACTTGTTCCATATGTATAAGAAGATCACTGCAGAAGATCCTTACAAAGTTCCGATGCGTATCTACCCAGCAGTTCACTACACTATGGGTGGCCTATGGGTTGACTATAATCTAGAAAGTACCATTCCCGGGTTATTCGTTATCGGCGAAGCAAACTTCTCCGATCACGGCGCTAACCGGCTAGGAGCGAGCGCTCTGATGCAAGGCCTAGCCGATGGTTATTTTGTCTTGCCTTATACCATTGGTAACTTCTTTGCCAAGGTGAGTGCAGGGGATGGTGTTACGACCGATCATGCGGAGTTTAAGAAAGCTCAAGAAGAGGTCTCTCAGCGAGTAAAACGGTTGATGTCAATCAATGGACAGCGTTCGGTAGATTCTTTTCATCGAGAGCTGGGCCAGGTTAT